>NZ_CAJHBH010000040.1:0-26039 GCF_904846585.1 Psychrobacter sp. H7-1 | reverse complement strand
TGACAGTTATGAGGCTATTGTCGATGCCGCTTGCTTGGCTTGGAATAATTTGCTTAAACAGCCACAAAGAATTCGGTCGTTAACTGCTCGTGCTTGGGCGCAACTTTAATTGTTGGGTTTGGTATTAGTTTCATCGATATTAGCTATAAACCTACCAATAATTTTTCCATAGCTGATAGCTTTAACCTTAAAACTATCAATGTCTTCTGAGCTCCAGCTTTTCAAAAATAAGTCTCTATCTATATATTTTTTTAAGTTATATAACTCTAATATATCGTTAATATCTTTATAATCATCTTGGATTTCACTTTTTAAAATAGACTCCGCTTTTTCTAGTTGATGACCATTAGCCATATCATGTTCGGAGAAAAACACTATTCTGTCTAGTTCATTTTTATTCATAATAATCCTTTAAATGCTTTGTCATTATGGAATATATCTAATCATATATTAATATAATAGAATCTCTTTAAATACAACGGCACTGCTGAATATGGTTATTGAAAACAAAAAAGCGGACTTCCAAAAGAAGCCCGCTTTTTTAATATTTATCTAATCAACTTTACGTTAAGTTAGGGTTCAGCCACTTCTCAGCGGTCTTAATATCCCAATCTTTACGTTTGGCATAATCCTCTAACTGGTCACGATCAATTTTACCCACATTAAAGTACGTGCTCTCAGGATGCGAATAATAAAAACCACTAACCGATGACGCAGGCCACATCGCAAAACTTTCGGTCAGAGTGGTACCAATCGCATTGGTGGTGTCTAACCAATCAAACAATTTGCCTTTTTCGGTGTGCTCAGGGCAGGCAGGGTAGCCTGGTGCTGGGCGGATGCCGACGTATTTTTCTTTAATCAGCTCCTCATTGGTCAACTGCTCAGTAGGCTGATAACCCCAGTATTTGGTACGGATTAATTCGTGTAAATGCTCGGCAAAGGCTTCGGCTAGGCGGTCACATAAGGCTTGTACCATAATGGCGTTGTAGTCATCTCCCGCTTCTTTGTAGCTGTCAGACAGCTCTTGGGCGCCGACGATAGAGACCGTAAAGCCGCCAAGATAATCATCATAGTCCTCAGAGGGAGAGATAAAGTCCGCCAAGCTGTAGTTTGGCTTGCCACTGGCTTTGTCCGACTGTTGGCGCAGATGCTCAAACACATGCGTTGGCTGTCCGCCAGCGCTTGGCTCTTTGTCATACACGGTCACGGTATCATGATCGGTACGGCGGGCAGGCATGATTTTGAATACCCCTTTTGGCGTGACCAGCTGCTCATCGATGAATGTTTGCATCAGTGCTTTGGCATTGGCAAATAGGTCTTTGGCTTCCGCCCCAACTATCTCATCATCGAAGATTTTTGGATATTTGCCGACCAATCCCCAAGAGACAAAGAAGGGCGTCCAGTCAATATACGGCAGTAAATTTTCGATAGGGTAGTTATCAAAGATGATTTGACCTTGCTCGTTGGGTACAGGCGGGGTGTAATTATCCCAATCAAATTTAAAGCCTTGTTCTATAGACTCTTGGTAGCTGAGTTTGGCTGCTTTTGGTTTACGATTGGCCAAGCGCTCGCGTACTTTTTGGTACTCTTCGCGCATCTCACGAAGCAGCTCTACTCGGTGCTCTTGAGACAATAGCTTGGTGACTACGCCCACAGAACGCGACGCATCGGAAACGTAGATGACCGCATCGTTTTGATAATTGGGTTCAATTTTTACCGCAGTATGCGCTTTGGATGTCGTCGCGCCACCGATCATTAGTGGCAGGGTCATGCCACGCTCTTGCATTTGTTTGGCGACATAGACCATCTCATCAAGGCTTGGGGTAATTAGACCCGACAGGCCAATGATGTCCGCCTTTTCGGCAATGGCGGTGTCCAATATTTTGTCGCATGGCACCATCACCCCAAGGTCGACTACGTCATAACCGTTACAGCCGAGTACCACGCCAACGATGTTTTTACCGATATCGTGCACGTCGCCTTTGACGGTCGCCATAACCACTTTACCTTTGACCTCACCTTCGACTTTTTCGGCTTCAATATAAGGGTTTAATACCGCAACCGCACGTTTCATCACTCGGGCAGATTTCACCACTTGTGGTAAGAACATCTTACCGGCGCCAAATAGATCGCCGACCACGTTCATGCCATCCATGAGTGGTCCTTCAATGACGTGTAGTGGTTTGGGGTATTTTAGGCGTGCCTCTTCGGTGTCTTCATCAATATAAGTGGTGATGCCTTTGACTAAGGCATGCTCGATACGCTTTTCAACCGATTGCTCACGCCAAGACAAGTCAATGGTGCCATCGTTCTTTTTACCACCGGCCACATAAGCTTCTGCTATCGTCATTAAGCGTTCGGTGGCCTCTTGACCAGACTCGCCCTGATTACGGTTAAGCATCACATCTTCAATGGCGTCACGAGCCTCTTTTGGAATCTCATCGTACACCTCGAGCATGGCAGGGTTGACGATACCCATGGTTAAGCCTGCTTGAATGGCATGGTATAAGAATACGGCGTTAATCGCTTCACGGATGGGGTTGCCGCGGAAGCTAAATGACACGTTTGACACACCACCTGACACCATGGCGTTGGGTAAGTTATCAGTAATCCAGCGGGTGGCATTAATGAAGTCTGCGCCATAGTTGTTGTGCTCGGTAATACCGGTGGCTACCGCAAAGATATTGGGGTCAAAGATGATGTCTTCAGAGGGGAAGCCCACCTCATTAACTAAGATGTCATAACTGCGCTGACAAATCTGAATTTTACGCTCATAGCTGTCAGCCTGACCGTCTTCATCGAAGGCCATAACAATCACTGCCGCACCATAACGCATACATAATTTGGCATGCTTCACAAACTCATCATAACCCTCTTTGAGCGAGATGGAGTTCACTACCGATTTACCTTGAGTGCGCTTTAATCCCTCTTCAATGATGTCCCATTTTGAGGAGTCAATCATCAATGGTACACGGCTAATGTCCGGCTCGCCGGCCACCAAGTTTAAGAAGTGAATCATCGCACCTTTGGAGTCGAGCATCCCCTCATCCATGTTGATGTCGACAATTTGAGCGCCGCCGTCAACTTGGTTACGTGCCACATCTAACGCTTCGGTAAATTCACCGGTTTTAATTAAGCGTAAGAACTTTTTGGAGCCGGTCACGTTGGTACGCTCACCGACGTTGACAAAAAGGCTATCTTTGGTGATGGTGAATGGCTCAAGACCGGATAAACGACAGGCAGGTGCAATGGTGGGGATCTGGCGTGGTGGATATTTTTGCATCACATCATGGATGGCTTTAATGTGCTCAGGACGAGTACCACAGCAGCCACCGACAATGTTTAACAGGCCTGATTTACCAAAGCCATCAAGTAGCGCCGCGGTTTGCTCTGGTGTTTCATCATATTCGCCAAATTCATTGGGCAAGCCGGCGTTGGGATGCGCTGAGATATACGTATCGGCGATATCTGATAAGGTTTGGATATGTGGTTTTAAAGCATCAGCACCGAGTGCACAGTTAAAGCCTACCGATAACGGCTTGGCATGGCGGATTGAGTTATAAAAGGCTTCGGCAGTCTGACCCGACAAGGTACGACCAGAGGCATCGGTAATGGTGCCTGATATCATTATGGGCAACTCAAAACCTATTGTCTCAAACACGCCGGTCACCGCAAAAATCGCCGCTTTGGCGTTTAGCGTATCAAAGATGGTCTCAATTAATACCAGATCGATACCACCCTCAATTAGTGCAAATAAGGCTTCGGTATAATTGTCTACCAACTCGTCAAAGGTGACGTTACGATAAGCGGGGTCATTGACATCTGGAGATAACGAACAAGTGCGTGACGTTGGGCCAATAACCCCTGCCACAAAGCGTGGTTTGTCAGGATTTTGCGCCGTAAATTCATCGGCCACTTCACGGGCAAGACGGGCTGCCTCTTTGTTAATCTCAGGGACCAAGTGCTCCATCGCATAATCTGCCATAGATATCTGAGTGCCGTTAAAGCTGTTGGTCTCAATAATATCGGCGCCTGCTGTCAGGTGATCACGATGGATGCTTTTAATGAGTTTAGGCTGGGTCAATACCAACAGATCATTGTTGCCCTGCACGTCTTGAGTAAAATCAGCGAAGCGCTCACCGCGGTAATCAGACTCGCCAAGCTTAAAGGTCTGAATCTGGGTACCCATGGCGCCGTCTAGCATTAAGATACGCTGATTTAGCTGTTCTACGATGCGCTGGCGGGCGGTAAGTTGCTGCTCTTTAAAAGGAAACTTAGCCGGCGGCACTAAATTAAAATTATCTGGATTATGCCCTTTTTTTATAGCAGTTTCGGGAAGATCTTTTTTGGTATTGTGTTCGGGATGGGAGCAGTTGGCCATAGCACTATCTTATACAGTAGGTTAATAGGGGAAAATAAGAGGTAAGCCTTTGGGGGTGGCCCGCAGCTAAAATTTTTAAGATAAGCTAGTGTAGCATACTGCTTAACAATATCTAATTCCTAGCTGGTATAAACGCAGCCCAGATATCGCAAGTAGCTGTTATCACAAGCTTTAAGCCGCAGCTAACTGCACAGTGTATAAATAATAAATAGCCTTACTGGTATTTTATACAGCACTGCTTTAGGATAGAAATGAAGATATCAAAGCTGATCGGGCTTAGGATATATGCCCATAAACCAGATAAACAAGGAGGTTTACCCTTATGGCAACAATGCCTACGATAGCGTTAGGGAGGCTGTCGGCTATTGGACTGACACTGATATCGATATCGATAAGTGCTCCGGCCTCTGTGGTCAAAGGAGATGTCTACTCAAGCTTAGAGCCGACCACAAAGCCTGCCACACCGCTATATTCTGTACCAACAACTGCTCTGTTCAGTCAGCCCAATCGTCCTAATAACGTGCAGCCTTTTAGTTATGATGCTTCAGAAAATGCGTTAGAAATGGCCAGACGAAATCCCAACCTTTCTATTTTGGTCGAAGCCATTGAGGCCGCAGGATTGAGTGGGGCACTTAGATTTGCAGGCAAAAACTACACGATTTTTGCGCCGGACAATACAGCTTTTGAGGCTTGGTTTAATCAGACCACGATGACCAAGCAAAAGCTGATGCAAAATAAACCTCTACTGCGCATACTGCTGGCTTATCATGTGGTCAAGACCCCCAAGCCCCTTACTTTAGCTCAGATGCATGCAAGTCGCTTGACCACATTTAACAATCATCAGCTTATCATCACGGATCAAAAGATGATTAAAGATGGCATAGGGCGGACCGCAGCCATTAAAATTGCTGATATTGCGACCCGTAATGGCACCGTACATGTGATTGATAAAGTGCTGTTTCCTGAAGGTTAGTGAACAACCTATACCATAAAAAAACCCGATACTCGTATCGGGTTTTTTGGTACTGGGCGGTTAACGCATGAACTTATTTAAGATCATTTTTACGATTAGATTCTACAGTTTGCTTGTAACGCTCTTCCCAGTAAACCGCATTTTTGATACCAAATTTCTTAGGATCAAATACAAAGCGTTTGTCTGAAGTACCGCCACCTGCTTTCAACTGAGCTTCATAGTCTCTAAGCATGGTAAGTGTAGGTTTTGCAACAAAGAAGATAATGATAATACCTACAATATTCAACCAAGCCATTAAGCCAACACCCACATCGCCTAGACCCCAGATATAGCCTGAGCTATTTAAGGCACCATAAGCCACCATAACCATAATCATCAGTTTCACGATAAATAGGCCGGTTTTACTGGCGTTTTTACCCATATAGCGCGTTAAATAAGAGATGTTAACTTCAGCAATATAGTAGTAAGCAAGGATAGTGGTAAAGGCAAAGAAGAATACAGCCACTGCGATAAATGAATCACCTACCGTACCATATACCGATTCCATAGCCATCTGTGTAAAGGAAGGTGAGTTGATTTCAACTTCAGCTGCTATGTTTTGTACAATGAACTGACCATCAGGTAATGTACCTTGGATATTGTACATACCAGTTGATAGAATCATAAAGGCTGTGGCAGAACATACCAATAAAGTATCTACATAGACTGAGAACGCTTGAACCAGACCTTGCTGTGAAGGGTGATCCACGGCGGCGGCAGCGGCGGCGTGAGGGCCTGTACCTTGACCGGCTTCGTTAGAGTAAATACCACGTTTTACACCCCAACCAATAGCAGCACCGAAGCCTGCTTGAGCTGAGAACGCATCGCTAAAGATCATACCGAAAACTTCAGGTACTTTGCTAAAGTTTGTGAACATGATTAATAAGGCTAAAACAACATAACCGACAGCCATAAAAGGAACGGCATATTCAGCAAAGTTAGCAATACGCTTAATACCACCAAAGATAATAAAGCCTAATACTAATAAGATGATGGCCAGAGCAATAAGACGGGTTGACCCCACTTCCATGCCCATTAGCGTCATCAAGCTACCTTCACCTGTTACCTGAGCCACCGCGTTAACAACACCGTTGGCCTGTACACCTGGTAAGAAAATACCACAAGCGATAATTGATGAGATAGCAAATACAATCCCGTACCATTTTTGACCTAGAGCGCGCTCGAAGTAATAAGCGGGGCCACCACGATATTCGCCAGTAACCACATCACGCTCTTTATAAATTTGACCTAGCGTTGATTCGACATAGGCAGTAGAGGCGCCTAAGAAAGCAACAATCCACATCCAAAATACGGCACCTGGACCACCAAAACCAATGGCAGCAGCAACACCGGCGATGTTACCCATACCAACACGACCTGCTAGTGCCACAGCGAGGGCCTGAAAAGAAGAAATACCATCATTGTCAGGTTTGCTTTTGAATAATAAGCGAAGCATCTCTTTAAAAAGACGTATCTGAACAAACCGCGTCATGATTGAATAAAATAAACCTGCACCTAAACATAGATAGATAAGGGCAGGACTCCAAATAATATTATTTAAAGCACTTACGATGCCTTCCATAGTGTGTTTCCTAGTGTTAAACAAATGAGGAACATGCCTGTCTCTCAATTAATTGTAATATCCCAAAGGTGTGTACAGCGCTTATTTAATTAATAGAGCCATAATAAAAACTAACCAATACAATTATATAAACACAAACACGTAAGCAGACAGTACGCGGAGTTGAGTGTAAGTAAACTTAGACTAATGTTACTCAAACGTACGTCTTAGTAACTGCAATTTGCCACAAAAAAGTTTAAATTGCCAGATTATTTTTCATACTAAAAAGATTTTCTTTAGCCATAAAACAGTCTTTTTTTGTATAGTTATCCCCGAAATCTGTCTAAATAGTTAAGTATTGCGGTTGTAGTTAAGTAACAAAAAATTGTATTAATTGTGCTTTAGCCTAATACAACAGTACAATTGCAGTACCTTAACTATTAAATTTAATTAATCTAAAGGACGTAGGGCAGGTGGTTAATCATCGTAAAGATCAAAAGCCTACTTTAGAGCGAAAAATATTTTTTAGATAAGTAAAAATTGTATAGTTAAATTCTAATTTGAAAAATTCTGGAGCCATTATGTCACGTAAATCAATTTTAAAGCCGCTGATGCTATCAACTGTACTGGGTATGTCAGCCATGAGCTTATCAGGATGTGGTTATAACAACTTACAAGCCCAAGATGAGCAAGTGACCGCCGCTTGGTCTGAGGTGGTTAACCAATATCAGCGCCGTGACGACTTAGTACCGAACTTAGTCAAAGTGGTTAAGCAATATGCTGACCAAGAGCAAGAGGTATTCACTCAGGTCGCTGAAGCCCGTTCAAGAGCCGGAAGTATTCAGCTGACGCCTGAGGCGTTAAATGACCCGCAAGCTATGGAGAATTATCAAGCCGCTCAGGCAGAAATGACAGGAGCCTTATCACGCTTGATGGCAGTCTCTGAGCGTTATCCTGAGCTTAAGTCAGATAAATTATTCCAAGACTTACAAGCACAGTTAGAAGGCACTGAGAACCGTATTACTGTGGCGCGTAACCGCTATATTCAAGAAGTTCAAAGCTATAACACCACAGTTCGTCAGTTCCCAACCAATATCACTGCCAAGGTGTTTGGTATGGACACCAAGCCTAACTTTACCGTTGAAAACGAAAAACAGATTTCAACCGCACCAGATGTTGATTTTGGTGAGTAATATAAGCTACGAGTAGTATAAGTAACTAGTAATATAGGTAAAAAGTAACTTAAATCGTTGGTCATAGCTTAGGCCTTTAGCGATATAAGATAAGCGGTCTATGGGTTAAGCGGCCCATAGGCTGTAGCCTGATGAGTCAGCCACTGCTGCTATGCTATAAAAGCACGAAGCAGTTGGCTGGCGAGTTAGTAAATAAAGTGAATAAAATTAAGTGGTGATGATGCGCATGCAAAAGTTGAAACGTAGCTGGTCCATACTGTCTTTAGTTGTTGCGACCCTATTAGTGACGCCCATAGGTTTGGCTGCCAATACGGAAGCAACGAGCACTGCATCGTCTCAATCTTCTCAGCAATTTGGTGACCAAAGTGTTGAGGATATGGTGGCCATTGCCAAAGCCGGTCAGCAAAATGAAGCTATTAATGATGCAGTGTTCGGCAATGAGGCCATTACTGACAACCTGCCTAATATGGGTGAAGCCCGTGCCGAAGATAACGCACAAGCCGGCAGTAATGCTAATGTGGCCACAGCCGAACCCCGTCAATCTACTGCGCAGAGTGTCGATAGCGATAAGCTGATTTTAAACGCGCCTGTGGTCGATCAGGCCAATATCTTTACCCCGCAAGAAAAGCAGTTGTTAACCCAAAGACTGCGTCATCTGTATGATCAAGGTTTGGCACAAGCTGCCTTAGTAACCGTGCCCTCTACCAATGGTATGAATATTTTTGACTACAGCTTACAGGTTGCGGATAAATGGAAGTTGGGTGATAAAGATACAGATGATGGCTTATTGATATTGGTATCTGTCAATGACCGAGACATGTACATTTTGTCAGGCTACGGCCTTGAAGGTGTACTACCGGATGCTATCTTAAAGGGGATTATCCGAGAGGATATTACGCCATCGTTTAAGCAAGGTGATTATGCAGGCGGGCTGGTTAAGGGTATCAATCGCATTGAAGAGCGTCTGGTCGCTGATCCGGATGTTTTGGCACAATCGGATAAACTGGCCAAAGAACGAGCCCAGAATCAATCGGCCAGTGATTCACCCTCCTTATTTGGCACCTTTATTATTGCGATGATTTTTGGGTTGTTTATTACCTCGGTACTGGGCCGTATTCTAGGCTCATTTGTTGCCACAGGTGGTTTTATTATGTTGGCACTGACCAGTGGTGCGGGCCTGATTGTCACCTTATTTATGGCTGTCTTCTTATGGTTATTCTTGATTACCCGCAGCTCAGGTGGTGGAAAAGGCGGCGGTAGAGGGGGACGTGGTGGCCGCGGCGGTGGCGTGGTATTCTTCCCAGGCGGCGGCTTTGGTGGTGGCGGCGGTGGCTTCGGCGGTGGTGGTTTTGGTGGCGGCGGATTCGGCGGTGGCGGCGGCGGATTCGGCGGCGGCGGCGCGGGCGGCTCTTGGTAGTCTAAAATAAAGTAGCGGCCATCATCATCCTATTTTGTTGTCTATGATATATAGACGATAAATGAGATATAGAAGCCAACTGTGACATAGAATATAACTGACAATAATTTCGACTTAGATTGGCATATCTGCCTATAAGCTTTGAGGTAACTGTAAGATGCAACAAAACGCAAAGCCCGACTTAACTCCTGCTCATCCAAATGTGGCTGAAGGGCATACTGTGGTCAGTGAGCCAAGCTTTGCTAGATGGTGGCGCCAGGTGATGTTTGTGCCTATCTTGCATAATCGTTGGCTGAGCGATACCGTCATGACACGTCTGACGAATAAAGTCACTGAAGCTGAAAAAGGCCACCGTGGTGAGGTGTTTTTGGTGATAGAAAACCATCTGCCCATCCACCTAGCATACCGAGTTGGCAGTCGAGAGCGAGCTATTGACTTGTTCAGTGAGTACCGGGTTTGGGATACTGAGGAGAATACGGGGGTACTGGCTTACGTCAATTTGTGCGAACACACTCTTGAGATTGTCGCCGATAGAGGGATTAGCACCCATGTTAGCCCGACGGTGTGGCGTGCTATGTGTGATAAGGCCAGTGCAGGTATGGCCAAAGGTAACATGGAGCAAAGCCTGACCGATCTGCTTGATGAAATAGGAATTTTATTGCGTCAGCACTATTATCTTGAATATGATCCAGCTGGCAATGAGCTGTCTGATACTGTGGTATTTTTAAAATAGTCTTGGTGTTTTTAACACAGTCATCGTACTCAATGCTGTTTGACATGCTACATTGTGTCCAACAAACCCAAAAGGCAAAACTGATGTGCTTAGCCTTTTGGGTTTGTTGCTTTGAATTATTGTGCTTTACTCATTTATCTTGTAAAGCTGCCAAAATTCTTGGCAGAATTTCACCGGCTTGACCAGCCAACACCACATCAACTAATGGGCTTTGGGTCGGATTTAAGTTAATCTCAATCACCTTAGCGCCCGTCTGCTTGGCCAGCTGTGCTAAGCCAGCAGCGGGATATACCAAGCTTGAGGTACCAATACTTATAAACACATCACAGTGCACTGCAGCCTCTTCGGCATACTGCCAAGCCCCTTGTGGCAGCATCTCACCAAACCAAACAATATCAGGGCGAATGTGACCACCGCACATTGGACAGCTTAATAATTGTAGGTCGTTATAGTCGATGGCATCACTAAAGCTTGCGTCACATTGACTGCATTTGTTTTTCCATAAGTGGCCGTGTAGGTGTATGGCCTGACTGCCTGCTTGTTCATGTAAGTCATCGACATTTTGGGTAATAAGGCTGCAGTCTTTATGGTTATCGGTGGCCCACTGCTGTAGATTAGCTAGGGCATAATGGGCTGGATTGGGCTGTTTTTCTTGTACCAAACCGCGTCGCCACTGATACCACGACCATACTGTCTGAGGGTCTTTTTTAAAGGCATTAATATTTGCTAAGTCTTCAGCTCGGTAATTCTCCCAAAGTCCGGTTTGTTTATCACGGAAGGTTGGAATACCACTTTCTGCAGATATACCCGCTCCAGTCAGCAAAAAAATGCGGTTAGCCTTAGATATCAAATGAGTGGCTTGATTAAAATCTTCAGTCATAAAACACCTATATATCAAAGGATTTGTGTATCATAATAGCTTATTACTAGGGGGATGAGTTATGAATCAGACAATAAGTGGCACCATGTTACTGGCAGCTGTCGTCATGATTGGCTTAATTTTGTTTGCCATTGCTTATTTAAAAAAGCCAAAGTCTGCACAGACTACCAGCGCTGCTTTGCAAAAATCCAAAGGTGCAAAAGGCACCGGCAAGCCGAAGTTTAACAGTAAATCTGGAAGCTTTAACAATAAGCTCAATCCACAATTGGCCAAGCTTAAAAAGCAAGTTATGCAAAATTTTCCTGACTTTACCACGTTGCTACGTCAGCAGCACTTGGTGTTAGAGCGCAATGCCAAAAAAGTGGCTCTGCTCACCTTAGATGCTAATGCTGCTTTAGGTCGTCGCCGTTTGGGAGATGTTGTCGTTATCAACTTTCATCAATTGCCTAGTGTGGAGGAGCTGAGAATCGAGCTCAGCGGTCTGTAAGATACAGGAGGCTTTTATAAAAGCCTGAATTCTGAGCACATAAAGCGGCTCTACAACATACTGGCTATGGGTTTGACATTACAAAAAATGTATGGCTATATGCCAATACAGCTTTAAAGCCTGCTATAGCAAGGCTTTTTTTAATTTTTACTCTACAGGCTTATTTGATTATGCGATGGCAAGATGAACAGACTCAACAGGATGTTAAGTTGAGACAAAGCAACCGACCAGATACTGGGTTTTTGTCTTGGTCGAACTATATAAAGGTGCATAAAGAGGATGCTGCCAAGCGGTATGAAGTGGCACAAGCTTTTTTGCCGTGGCCGCTGGGCTTTAAAGAGTCGGTGCTGGCCTTAAGAGCGCTTATTAGAGATAAAAAAAAGCAACAGGTTGACTTTGAGTCTGAGCTGCACTCTTTATATCACTTAGCAGCTTGGGAGTCCTTCTATCCTAAGCATTCCACAGCACTTGATGAGCCAGGCTTCAAAATATTTGATTATATGCCTGGGGGTATGATTACGGCTTTGGAAATAGAGTATCAAAAGCTTGGGTATGAACAATTAAAGCTGATTAATAAGACCGATGCCAAGCTGTTGGTTCAGTATTATGGCGAGCCGCAGCAGCACAGCACCTTATATGCCTTATACCCTAAATTGTGGCAACAAGCTGAAGCTCGATATGCTAAGAGCTTGGATGCCAGTAATAAGGCGGCGGATATTCAATTAGCCTGCCAAGCGCTGACTCAGCCAAAAGCTCGGGGCGATACGGACAATACCTCTACTCAAGCCAGTACGCTGCCTGCTTCTGGTCTGAGTAGTGCCTCTAAAAAATATGATGCAACAGGCAGGGTGATAGCACCAGCTGCGAGAGCGCCTAGACCAAAAAAATATCCCAAGCTACAAGCACAGCATAAGTTGGGTCAGCGTCCAAGTAGCAAGCATAAGTATCTCAATAAAGCTGCCAAAGCCAAGCAGTTGTCTCTACTTATGGTACAGGCCATAAAAGATCGGACGATATTACAACAACGGTTGTCTCATATTAATGTGGCCAATATCAAGCAGACCCTTTCCAATAAAAAGCTGTTGTCTGTATTGGGCGTAAGCTATCTGGTGGTTAACAGAGCCAGAAGGCTGCGTACTAAATAAAACGGATTTACAGCAAGATAGGGCTATGTACAACATTCTATAGTTGATAGTATGTAATCAAAAGGGATGTCAAAAAACTAAAGTCTGGCAAGATAAAGACTTTTAAGCCATAGAAATAATAGGGATAGGATCAAAAGGGGGGAGTGGTGCGCTCGGCGGGAATCGAACCCACGACCCTCGGCTTCGGAAACCGATACTCTATCCAACTGAGCTACGAGCGCATATTTTGAGGTTTATTGAGTTACCAACAGGCAGATGTCGACAAACACCCAGCTTCTTTTTTTGATGAAGGCTCCTCAAGGCCGCTAGTCTAGCAAAAACCAACAAAAAAACCAATCTTATCGCGCTTAATAAATGACAAAGCCTAGGATAATTTGATACATTAGCCACCAATCCTGTTATTTGCACCAGTAAATTCGATAAAAAATGGCTGTTTGTCGAAACAGTCATCATAGAAACATGGCTTTTATCCCCCATTTCCCCTTATAATATGAGGGAAAAGAATTTATTGCTGGTTTTATACTGATAAGTTAAAACAATTCACTCAATCATACACGACGGCCCAGTCAGCCAAGCGCCTATTAGCTGTAGCCACTGAGGCACGTCGCTCTAAAAAGAGATTGTGACGCATGAAAAAAATCGCGATGTTATCCGCCGCCGCCATTCTTGGTCTTTCAGGTATTTCTTTAAGCCAGGCTGAAGATGCTGCTCCTGCAGCCGCAGCTGATCAAACCACGCAAGTGGCTGCCGAGACAACCGATGCCGCTGCTGAAGCTCCTGCTGATGCGGCCACTGACGCAGCTGCTACAGACGATGCTGCTGCCACTGATGGCGAAGCCGCTGCCGACGGTGAAGCCGCACCCGCTGCTCCTGCTGCACCAGAAGAGCCTATTCCACAAGATACACCTCAAGTTAAAAAACTTATCGCCTTATATCCTAAGCTAATTGAGCGTATCCAGCCTTATGGTAGAGTATGTTTCGATGGCGATGACAGCTGTGATATCACTTTAACCGCTTCAGGTGCCTCTGCAGATGGTAAGCCACGTGACGGTAAAGCAGTTTATGAATCTATCTGTCAAAACTGCCACGGTAGTGGGGTATTGGGTGCACCTAAATTTGGTGATAAAGGCTCATGGGCACCTCACGTAGCCAAAGGTAAAGCCACACTTTATGATCACGCTATGAATGGCTTCAATGCGATGCCTGCTCGTGGTGGTGCTGATATTCCTGATGAAGAAGTACACAACGCAGTTGACTACATGGTTGAGCAATCTAGCTAATTATTGAACATAAAATTATTGGCTATAATTAGGCTAAATGCATAGCACTTAGCCTACCTAGTTTCTCACAATCATCCCTAAGACGCTTACTTAACGGTGAGCGTCTTTTGTCGTTTACTATAATTTGCCATGAATGGTCTTATAACGTTCATCCATAGTTCAGATAACTGCCCTTAATCGCCGGAATTAAAGCCGGCTACTAGCTGTTTTGCGATAACAGGGCGTGCCAATGTTTATTGCTGTTGCCAATTTGTGAGTATGTCACTACTTGGGTTTAATTTAACATTTTAGACACCATATATAGCAGCTCTCCTTACTCTAATTATCTTTTAATCCTACTCCTTTTAAAAGTTAGCAAAAATGTGATTTTATGACTAAAACAACTCCAGCATTACAAATTGAGAATCTCTCAAAAATCTATGGCAATGGCTTTACTGCGCTAAAAGATGTGAATCTGACGGTGCCTCAAGGCGGATTTTTTGCGCTGCTTGGACCGAATGGGGCAGGAAAATCGACCATGATTGGCATTATTAGCTCACTGTTTAAGCCCACTGAAGGTAAGGTAAAAATCTTCGGTACGGATCTGTTGGCCAACCCCTCTATTGCCAAGCAGTATTTAGGTATCGTGCCGCAAGAGTTTAACTTCAACCAGTTTGAGAAGGTGGAAGACATCTTAATCACTCAAGCTGGATATTTTGGTATTGCTGCTAAGGATGCCAAGCCACGAGCCAAAAAGCTTCTGACTGCACTGGGTCTTTGGGACAAGCGTGATAATAAATCCCGTGAGCTCTCTGGTGGTATGAAACGTCGACTGATGATTGCCCGAGCTTTGATACACAAGCCTAAGTTGCTTATCTTGGATGAGCCGACTGCTGGGGTAGATATTGAACTGCGCCGCTCGATGTGGGAGTTTATGCAGCAGATTAATGAGGAAGAAAATACCACCATTATCTTGACCACTCATTACCTAGAAGAAGCTGAGCAGTTGTGCCGCTATATAGCCATTTTGGATCATGGTGAAATCCGTATTAATACCGAGATGAAAAACCTATTGGCACAGTTGTCGGTCGAAACTTTCGTATTTGATTTAGAAAAGCCGCTGCAAGGTACCGTTAAGCTTACTGGCGTGACGGCGATTAAACAGCCTGATGATCAAACCTTAGAGGTGACTTTAACAGAGGGGGAGTCGTTGAACAGTGTCTTTGTTCAGCTAAGCGAGCAGGGTATCGAAGTGTCGAGTATGCGTAATAAAGCCAACCGTTTAGAGGAATTATTTATGCGCTTAGTAGAGCAGGGTGTGGCGGGCAAAGACAGCATGAAGGAGGTGGGACTATGAGTCACAACACCAACACAGCAATTCGCCCACAGGATGGGTTAACAGTTGCTCAAAAGTGGATTGCTTTTCGCACTATTTTGGTAAAAGAAGTACGCCGTATTTTACGTATTTGGCCCCAAACGCTGCTGCCTCCGGTGATTACCATGAGCTTGTATTTTGTCATCTTCGGTAAGATGATAGGCTCCCGCGTTGGCGAGATGGGCGGGGTGCCTTATATGCAGTTTATTGTGCCAGGCCTGATTATGATGTCGGTCATTACCAACAGCTACTCAAACGTGGTCTCAAGCTTTTTTAGCGCCAAATTTACGTCAAGTATTGAAGAGCTTTTGGTATCTCCGGTATCTAAGCATTCCATATTATTAGGCTATGTTGGTGGCGGTGTTTTCCGTGGTTTAATGATTGCCATTATTGTGTCTATTGTGGCGCAATTTTTTACTAACTTAGGCATTGAGCACTGGTTTGTGATGATATTTACGGTGCTTGGTACCTCGGTGCTATTTTCATTGGGTGGTTTTATTAACGCAGTGTTTGCCCGCTCTTTTGATGACATCTCAATTATTCCAAGCTTTGTGCTCACCCCGTTAACTTATTTGGGCGGTGTGTTTTATTCACTGGAGAATTTGTCACCTTTTTGGCAAAACGTTTCGCTACTCAACCCCATTGTGTATATGGTGAACTCGTTTCGATATGGCATCTTAGGGTATTCAGATGTGAATGTGTGGGCATCCATGGCGGCCATATTCGTCTTTTGTTTGATTTTTTATGTCATCGCTTATCGTTTATTAGATAACGGCTCACGCTTAAGACTGTAAGCCTAAGACAGCTTGTCAATTATCAGGCAGATTTTGAATCAAATGCCGTATTTGCTTTGGCGTAACCTGTATTAACCCAAGCTTAAACCGCTCAAACCTCTTAAGATCTTGAGCAAACACATCAATTAGTAAGGATAAGATTATGAGCATTCATGGCGTCTTAGGCGAAACCACCAGCTATCCAAAAACCTATCAGCCCGATACCCTTTATGCCATTGCACGCTCTTTAGGCCGTGATGCCATTGGTTGGGATGATGATAAATTGGCGGTGGGTGTAGATTGGTGGCATGCTTTTGAAATTTCATGGCTAAATCCTCAAGGCATCTCGCAGATGGCGGTAGCACGCTTTTCTGTCCCCGCTCATTCGCCAAACATTGTTGAATCCAAGTCTTTAAAGCTGTATTTAAACAGCTTAAACTTCACCGAGTTTGACAGTAAGGCTGCGGTCGAGCAAACCATTGCTAAAGATTTATCAGCCTGTGTGGGTGCTGATGTGGGCGTTGAGCTGTTTGATTTAGATTCCATTAGTGCTGGCGATACACACCATTCAGGATTTTTGATTGCGCATCCGCAAGGCAAATGCATCGATAACGCATTACAAGGCGCTGCTGTAAAAATTGAGCCGGTTGAGCACCCTGATGCCCGCTTATTATCCGCACATGACACGCCAGTCGATAACAATTTAGCCAGCGCTAAGTCCGCATTAAGCTCGACGGCACAAGACTATCAGCTGTACTCAAATCTGCTGCGTAGTAATTGCCCGGTGACCAATCAGCCAGACTGGGGCACGTTATCAATTGAAATGACCACTGATATGGCTGTCGATGAAGCCAGTTTATTGACCTATATTTTAAGCTTCCGTCAGCATAATGGCTTTCATGAGCAGTGTGTCGAGCAGATTTTTAGCGATGTGAGCCGCTACTTTAAGCCCTCAAAACTTATGGTACGGGCTTGGTATACTCGTCGCGGCGGTATTGATATTAATCCTTGCCGAGTTAGTGACCCAAGCTTATTACCAGCGCCTAGCCGTTTGGTACGTCAGTAATCAGCGTCTCTTTTGAGGATAAAAACAGCGCTATATTAAAAAAATATTAAGCCAAAATTAAGGGGGAGTAGTGGGGTAATATAACCAATACTTTCCCTTATTTTTTTACTGATTAAAATTAGTATGGTTTATTATTAAATTTATTTAGTTGACATCCCCTCCAAAACATCCGATTATAGGATTTTGATTAGTCAGTTAGCCTTCTCTATCGAGTTAGGTAACTTTAACGTAGCAACTATTGTTGGATTACCGTCCGCTATAGGGTGGCTACTTTAAATGTGATGAATTAAGCCGTTTTTTTTGTGTTGTCATTGGTTTGACAACGGCTATTTATAGCAAGCTGCGGCCTCTGTTTCAGGGACTTATCGGTCTACAGTGACTAAGTAATCAATCTGAATTTGGCATGTCTTGTTGGGAACGCGCCACTTTTAATTTAGATTGATGCCTATTAGATAATCTTTAACCCGATTTGTGGGTGTGATAAAGAGCCATATGCAGGCCCATCTCGCCAAATCACCAATCTTGTTAAACGACCACCTTAAGTCTTACTGCTCTGGTAAGACACTGCTGTAACCAGCAAAATTAGGTTCACTGTATCTTTAAGCGCTCATATCACATGGCTAATGCCTGATGGTATTTTTTGTCATGTCTATAGGGTTATTAAATTGTATGGATATGACTTATAAAATGTGCTTAAAATAATAATTTGAGTAAGGTTTAAATAAGTTTTAAACCGCCATTCAAAGTATGAGGTGTATACACTTGGTATGCTTTGCTGACCGGCAACTTTTATAGCGTGTGATTAAACGGTTACCCAGTTTTGGTGTTAGACAAAAATGCGAATGACCGGTTTAGTTATCACACCACTTTTATCATAAGCTTTTTAACAGGGCGCTGTTAATAATAAAGATTGATGATAAGGGTGATAAAAGCCTTAATAACATCCCGCAATAACAAAGGTGATGACAGTGACCCAAACAACCCAAAGCCCTAACATGACAGGGCACACTCAGACAGCGCACGCGGCCATTAATTTTGGCAAAAAGCGTGAACTTTTAGAAAATGGCGATGGGCCAATCATGCTCTCTGGTGGCGAAATGCTGGTCCAGGCCTTAATTGATCAGGGCGTTGAGTATATTTTTGGTTATCCAGGTGGTGCGGTATTGCACATTTATGATGCCATATTTAAGCAAGATGCCATTGAGCATTTACTGGTGCGTCATGAGCAAGCCGCTGGTCACATGGCGGATGCTTATTCTCGCAGAACGGGCAAAACAGGTGTGGTATTGGCCACATCAGGTCCTGGCGCTACCAACACCGTCACTGCTATTGCCACCGCGTTTATGGATTCTATCCCTATGGTGGTCATCTCCGGTCAGGTGCCTAAGTACTTAATCGGTGACGATGCTTTCCAAGAAACAGACATGGTGGGCGTGTCTCGTCCGATCGTAAAACACAGCTTCCAAGTGCGCCATGCCAGCGAAATACCCGGTATTATCAAAAAAGCATTTTATATTGCAGAGTCCGGCCGTCCAGGTCCTGTGGTCATCGATATTCCCAAAGACACCACTGCGCCGCATGAAAAATACGAATACAATTATCCTGATTCAGTCAGCATGCGCTCTTATCAGCCTTCAGTAAAAGGCCACAGTGGTCAGATTAAAAAAGCCATTGAGACTTTATTAGGCGCCAAACGCCCCATCTTATATTCAGGCGGCGGTGTGATTATTGGTAATGCTCACAAAGAGCTGACCGAGCTTGCTCATAAGCTCAACTTACCCGTCACCAATACTTTAATGGGTTTGGGAGGCTTTCCAGGCTCAGACCGTCAGTTCCTAGGTATGCTGGGTATGCACGGCACTTATGAAGCCAACATGACCATGCACCATGCCGATGTTATCTTGGCGGTGGGGGCGCGCTTTGATGACCGCGTGACCAATAATGTGCAGAAATTCTGTCCAAACGCCACCATCATCCATATCGATATTGATCCGGCCTCTATTTCTAAGACCATCATGGCCGATATTCCTATCGTTGGTGATGTAAAGTCGGTATTAACCGATATACTTGAGCAGCTAAAAGGTGATGACAAACAGCTAGATCAGCCCGCCTTACTTGACTGGTGGTCGCAGATTAATGAATGGCGTAAGCGTCATGGCCTACGTTATGACACCAATACAGATGAAGGCATGAAGCCGCAAGCTGTGGTTGAAAAATTGTATGAGCTGACTGAGGGTAAAGCGATTATTACCAGTGATGTGGGTCAGCATCAGATGTTCGCTGCACTATATTATAAGTATGATGAGCCGCGCCAGTGGTTAAACTCAGGTGGCCTTGGCACCATGGGTGTGGGCCTGCCTTATGCTATGGCAGCTAAATTGGTTGAACCTGAGCGTGATGTGGTGTGTATCACCGGTGAAGGCTCTATTCAGATGAATATCCAAGAGCTGTCTACTTGCTTCCAGTATGGTTTGCCGGTGAAGATTTTATGCTTAAATAACGCTCAGCTGGGCATGGTAAAGCAGTGGCAGGATATGCTCTATGAAGGCCGCCATGCCTCATCTTACATGGAGTCACTACCTGACTTTGTGAAACTGGCTGAAAGCTATGGTCACGTTGGTATCAAAATTACCGACCCAGAAAAGCTTGATGAGCAATTGGCTCAAGCCCTTGCCATGAAAGATAAATTGGTATTTATTGACGTGTATGTGAACCGTCATGAGCACGTTTATCCAATGCAGGTTGCGGGTCAGTCGATGCGCGATATGTGGTTATCTAAGGGGGAGCGTACCTAATGCAACAACATCTAATCTCTGTACTAATGGAAAACGAAGCTGGGTCGCTTTCACGCCTTGTTGGATTGTTTTCGCAGCGTGGCTATAACATCGAGACACTAAACGTAGCCCCAACAGAAGACGAAACTATCTCACGCTTGACGTTGACCACCAATGCCAGTGCCGAAAAAATCGAACAAATTACCAAGCACTTGCACAAGCTGATTGAAGTGATTAAGGTCATTAACCTAAGCGGAAATGATCATGTTGAGCGTGAGCTTATGCTGATAAAAGTACGCGCCACTGGCAGTGCCCGAGCTGAGGTTAAACGTAGTGCTGATATCTTCCGTGCTCAAATTGTGGATGTCACCTCAAACATGTATACCATCCAGATTGTCGGTGATGAAGCTAAGCTTGATGGATTTATTGAAGTAATTGGCCATGAGCGTATTTTAGAAGTGGTTCGCTCAGGGGTTATCGGTATTTTACGTGGGGAGCGCACCCTTAGCGTTTAGTTAGGGAAATTTTAAGCTAAGCCAAAAAAAGGTGTTATATTTAAAGGTTGAATTTCAACATAATCAATTATTTTCAAGGTGATTGAAAGTATTTAAAAAGGACTAAATTATGAACGTTTATTACGATAAAGATTGTGACTTATCTATCATCCAGGCCAAAAAAGTAGCCATTATCGGTTATGGTTCACAAGGCCATGCGCACGCGCTTAACCTTCAAGACTCAGGCGTTGATGTGACTGTGGGCTTGCGTAAAGATTCAGGCTCTTGGAAAAAAGCGGAAAACGCAGGTCTAAAAGTTGCTGAAGTAGCACAAGCGGTACAAGCAGCTGACGTGGTTATGATTTTAACCCCAGATGAGTTCCAAAAATCTTTATACGAAGACGTTATTGAGCCAAACATCAAAGAAGGCGCAACCCTAGCTTTCGCTCATGGCTTCGCTATCCACTACAATCAAGTGGTACCTCGTAAAGATCTAGATGTGATTATGGTGGCACCAAAAGCACCGGGTCACACGGTACGCTCTGAGTTTGTTAAAGGCGGCGGTATCCCCGATCTAATCGCTATTTACCAAGATGCTTCAGGTCAAGCCAAGCAAGTGGCACTATCTTATGCCTCTGGTGTGGGCGGCGGTCGCTCTGGTATTATCGAAACCACCTTCAAAGACGAAACTGAAACTGACCTTTTCGGTGAGCAAGCAGTGCTTTGTGGCGGTGCTGTAGAGCTTGTAAAAATGGGCTTTGAAACCCTAACAGAAGCCGGCTACGCTCCAGAAATGGCTTATTTTGAGTGTCTGCATGAGCTTAAGCTTATCGTAGACTTAATGTATGAAGGCGGTATCGCTGACATGAACTACTCAATCAGTAACAACGCTGAATACGGTGAGTACGTAACCGGTCCAGAAGTTATTAACGAGCAGTCTCGTGAAGCCATGCGCAATGCGCTAAAACGCATTCAATCTGGTGAATATGCTAAGATGTTTATCACTGAGGGTGCGACCAACTATCCTTCAATGACTGCCCGTCGTCGTAATAATGCGGATCATGAAATTGAAAAAACAGGTGCTAAGCTTCGCTCTATGATGCCTTGGATTGGTGGTAACAAAATCATCGATAAAGAAAAAAACTAAGTCGCTTAGTTTAAGGTAGCACAATAGACTGGCTACGATGAGCCGTCGGCCCACATGTTATTAAGCATGTGGGCTTTTTGGTTTTCAGTGCGCTTGTCAGTGTGCTTGAATGACAAGAACAATAGCTCAATATACGCCCAATGTGGCGTGTAAAATACGGCAATTTTAATAATAAAAAAGAGATGGTGTTATGAATACGGCGTGGTTATCACAGATAAACCCTCAAACTATTTACCTGATACTAAGTGCGGTCGTGGCTTTGCTTATTTGGATAGAGGGGGAGATGGTCAAAGCAACACTAGGTAAGCTGCCAAAATCTAGATTTTTTCATCTTATCTCAGTGATTGATACGCTGTGGTTTTTTGTCTCTATTTCGGTGCTTTACTGGATCGATTTAAATCCCTTAGCGATGACAGTGCCTCTGGCCTATGCCATTTATACCACTGGTGGCTGGATATATGGCACGGTATTGCTCAGACGCTCAGGTGGTATGCCTGACACGCCAGAGGATCTGGTTATTCCAAAGCCATTGGTTAGTTTTGGTCAGGCTTTTTCAGTGACCTTTTTTGCGCTTTGTATTTTTGTGCTGACTAAGACGTACTAGATCTGTATTCCTAGCACTGTATTCCTAGTACTGTATTATGGAAGCGGTCTTGGGTTGACACTGTGTTATGTATGGACTGATAAAGCTTATCAAAATTAGTTAGTCCGCTTTTACATTATTTACAGGAAACTAACTAAAAGCACAGATAATATTAGGACAAGTTGTTTAAAGCTGTTATACTAACACCCAGTAAGTAAGTTACTTTTTGAATGAATAGCACAGCTAGTGATTCAAACATGACTGCGTTTAATCGTAGCAATGTAATAGAAGTGGTTATTTATTAGAGTGAAGATTAGTCAACATTCTAATCGATACTGCTCGATTTACGTTTTCTACCGGTGTAATCCATTGAGGTTTGCCCAGTTAAAAGCATCATGACTATAGTTAAATCAATTTTATATTAGGAAAAGTTATGTCAGAACGTGTACAAGGTACTGTTAAGTGGTTCAACGAAGCTAAAGGTTTTGGTTTCATCGCACAAGACGATGGCGGCCAAGACGTATTTGCTCATTACAGTGCTATTCAAGGCAGCGGTTTCAAAACCCTAGCCGAAGGTCAAAAAGTTACTTTCGTATTAGGCCAAGGCCAAAAAGGTCCACAAGCTGAACAAATCGAATCAGCTGAATAATTTCTTGTAGGCTTAGACCTACAAATGAGTATTAATCATCTCAATAGATGATGGTACTTGAAAGAGACAACCCTATGGGTTGTCTCTTTTTTTTGTTTGAGGTTTAATAACGCTTGAGGTTTAATAACAGGGTTTGGATTAATTTAGCTCAGTTGGGTGTCAAGAACAGCTCACCCATAAATTTATGACCCTTTATTCACGCCAATGGCTTGACCTTATTGGGCTGCTCACGCAATATAATGATGTTTGATAATAAATCTTTATTTATACTGCCTTGACTACAAAAAAATGGTTGGCATAAAGGTTTAACAGTTGTGTACACTAAGGGCAGCTTTAATTAATGGGGCGAAATTTCTGTTAATTAAATCCTACAAATTGTTATATATATTAGACCCTATATTGGCTAAGATATATAAGAATAATTTACAAAGTACCAGGTAGGCCTTTAAACTTGGTGCGTATAACTGGTTAAACTTGGTGCGTATAACTGGTTAATTTTAATAACTCATAACATTAATAAACGAGGAACGTATGAAAGCATTAGTCGCTGTTAAGCGTGTGATTGACTATAACGTAAAAGTTCGCGTTAAAGCTGACAATTCTGGCGTAGATCTTAGCAACACTAAGATGTCAATCAACCCATTTTGTGAAATTGCTGTTGAAGAAGCAGTACGTTTAAAAGAAGCGGGCATAGTTGACGAGGTTATCGTTGCCTCTATCGGTCCAAAAGAAGCACAGGAACAAATCCGTGCAGCTTTAGCACTAGGTGCTGACCGTGGTATCTTGGTTCAAACTGATGAAAAACCATACCCTCTGCAAGTTGCAAAAATCCTAAAAGGTATCGCAGAGCAAGAAGCGACTGACATCATCTTATTAGGTAAACAAGCGATTGATGACGACAATAACCAAACCGGTCAGATGCTTGCCGCATTGATGGGTATCGGCCAAGGTACATTTGCCTCAGAAGTTAAAGTTGAAGGCGACAAAGTAAACGTTACTCGTGAAATCGACGGTGGTCTACAGACAGTTGCTCTATCATTACCTGCTGTGATTACAACTGACCTGCGCTTGAATGAGCCGCGTTACGCAAAACTTCCAAACATCATGAAAGCTAAGAAAAAGCCTCTTGATGAAAAAACGCCAGCGGATTTTGGTGTAGAGATGGCCTCTAAGCAAGAGATTATTAAAGTAACGCCACCACCTGAGCGTTCTGCAGGCGTTAAAGTGGGTTCGGTGGACGAGCTAATCGACAAACTAAGAAATGAAGCAAAAGTTATCTAATTTTTGAAACTAACTTCACATAAATTTGATTAGTGGTGTCAGTTGATTGTCGGCGTTTAGCATTATAAATACTCATAAACATGCAGTTTATGCCTATTAAATTAAATAAGACTAAGCCTTGGCAGCAACCAACAGTTACCCAATCACACTCTCATCTCATTATTTGAAAGGATAATATTCACATGGCAATTTTAGTATATGCAGAACATGATAATGCCGAGCTAAAAAAGGCAACGTTAAGCACAGTGACCGCAGCTTCACAGATCGGTGGTGACATCCACGTATTGGTTGCAGGTTCTGGCTGTAAACCTGTCGCAGAACAAGCGGCTAAAGTCGCTGGTGTTAGCAAAGTAATTTGTGTAGACAGTCCAGCTTATGAATATCAATTGGCCGAAAACGTGGCTTTATTGGTTAAAGATTTAGCGGGCGACTACAGCCACATCGTTGTACCAGCGACCACTAACGGTAAAAACTTCTTACCACGCGTAGCGGCTTTATTAGATGTCAGCATGCTGTCTGATGTGATGCAAGTTATTGATGCCAATACTTTTGAGCGTCCTATCTATGCTGGTAACGCATTGGCCACGGTTAAAACCTCAGAAGACAAGGTTCTTCTAACTGTACGTACCACAGCTTTTGATGCTGCGGCTGCTGAAGGTGGCTCTGCAACTATCGAAGAGCGTAATGACACTCAAGATGCAGGCAAATCAAGCTTCGTAAGCGAAGAGCTTGCGAAATCAGATCGTCCAGAGCTAACTTCTGCTGAAATCGTAGTGTCTGGTGGCCGTGCCCTAGCCAATGGTGAAAACTTCACCAAATACATCGAGCCACTAGCAGATAAGCTAGGTGCTGCTATCGGTGCCTCACGTGCCGCAGTTGATGCAGGTTATGTTCCTAACGATATGCAAGTGGGTCAAACGGGTAAAATCGTTGCACCAAGCCTATATATCGCAGCCGGTATCTCTGGTGCCATCCAGCATTTAGCAGGTATGAAAGACTCTAAAGTTATCGTTGCTATTAACAACGATCCAGAAGCACCGATTGCAAGTGTTGCCGATTACTTCTTAGAAGGTGACTTATTCACAGTACTTCCTGAGTTGACCAGCAAGCTGTAATGTTAGCCAAAACTGAGTACCAAGCTGGCTAATACACTTTGTAGTGCTGCCTTAGTCTGGTTTGTCGCTTAATTTGGTGAATAGCCCTCAATCGAAAGATTGGGGGCTTTTACATTGACAGCTTTTACAGCCAAGCCAATTTATCACCGGTCGCCGTAAAACCACCCACTTCAGGGGGTGGATATAAGGCGACACACACTGTCGTGATCAGTACTTAAAGTATTGCAAGTTAAAATTAACCTCGCCATACTAACCCTATGAAAACCCTCAAGCTACGCATCAAAGACAAACATGCAAACCAGCTAAACAAACTAGCTGGGAGTGTTAACTATGCGTGGAACTATGTTAATGCGTTAAGCTTTGAGCATTTAAGACGCACAGGTAAGTGCTTTTCGGCCTATGATTTAAGCCAATACACCAAAGGCAGTGGAGAGTATTTAGGCTTACACTCGCAAACTTTGCAAGCCATCAACGAAACTCATGCCAAATCTCGTAAGCAGTTTAAAAAAGCCAAACTTAATTGGCGTACTAATAGACCTAATGCCAAACGTAAATCACTTGGCTGGATACCTTTTAAGAAATCTGCCATCAAGTATCTACATACCAGACAAACAGGTAAAAAAGCACTTAAATCAACCATACAGCTATCGCTCTGTAAAGGTCAAAAGGTAATCATAGACGTATTCGATAGCTACAATTTGTCTTTGTATCAAA
>NZ_CAJHBH010000039.1:0-26692 GCF_904846585.1 Psychrobacter sp. H7-1 | reverse complement strand
CCTAAGTTGTTAGATGCACTTTTAGAGGAAGGGAAATTGTTTGTTATTCCTGAACGTAGAAAGCGATCTTGCCCGAGGGTAGTTAAGGGTAAACCACAAAAATATCCCAAAAAAAATACCAGTCAGCGTTAACTGACTGGCATTAACTTAATTAAGTGGGCTTTTTGGTATCTGGCGGAGTCGGAGAGATTCGAACTCTCGAAGGGCTATGAACCCTTGCCGGTTTTCAAGACCGGTGCATTCAACCGCTCTGCCACGACTCCGTAGGTGCAGTATTATAGAGTGTTTTGGCGGTATTGCAAGCACTATTTTTTAATTTCTACAAAAAAAGTTCAAGACGCTACTGATTTTAGGTCTCAAAAGGTATCAAGGCTATTTTTTTGGCTCTAATTGCTCTTCGAGTAAGCCTTTGGTCTTGAAGCTGCTGTGAGTGTCAATAATGGCTTTTTCGATGATAGAGGCGCTCACGCCATTAGCGCGTAATTTTTCGATAAATACCTCATCATCAGCCAAGGTATAACCATCATTATCTCTATCTAGGCCTTGACGGATATAGAGTCGAATTAAACCCTGAATACGTTTAAAACCATGCTCTTGAGCCGTCTCAGTTAGCAAGGTAATCATCTCTTCTGAAAGACGAATGCTAATAGGGCGGGTGATCTTTTGCGGATGGTCAGAGAATTTATTGCGAATATGTGGAGGGATCATAGCCATATCAGTTCTTTTTGGTTAAATAAGTCTATTTATTATAGGGGAATTACAAGCTAACACAAACTTATGTGCTAACTTGGCAGTTTTGCCGCTCTATAACTTATCTTAAGCCAAAACTTAAATTATCAAGCTTTAGACAAGATAGCCTACAAAACAACACCTTAAGGTAATAAATAGCATAAGATGGGCAATATATTAAACAGCTATCCATACGCCTGATAGTCAGAAGCAGGGGTAACCTGTCAGCATCAAGCTGGAATAAATATAAACGCCATAAAAAAAAGTCCTAATCAAAGATTAGGACTTCCTGAAGGCTTTAACATGTGGTGCTATAAAGAGGTAAAGCCTTTTAAAATTTGGCTCCCTAACCTGGGCTCGAACCAGGGACACACGGATTAACAGTCCGATGCTCTACCAACTGAGCTATTAGGGAAGAACTTAATTGATACTTCTTTTTAAGAAGTGGTCTTAACTAAGTGATGCGTATTTTAGACAATGTCGGGGTGGGTGTCAAGCACTAAATCAAAAAAAAGTGAATAAATTGATAAATATAGCGCAAATTTATTACTTTGTTTTAAAAAGATGCTTTTTTTTACCCTGACGGTCAACTGGCATCCAGCAGCGAGCATTAAATGACAAAGCCTACTGCAACACATTGAAAGCTTAAACCACAAAATTTACAAGCATCGTTAGCCAATGCTAATTACCATACCTGCCACTTCGGCTAAAAAAAAATCCCTATCATTTAAGATAAGGACTTTGGCATATTGCCATAAAGGTATTGCTAGAATTTGGCTCCCTAACCTGGGCTCGAACCAGGGACACACGGATTAACAGTCCGATGCTCTACCAACTGAGCTATTAGGGAATAGCTGGGTTAACGTGCTTATGTGTTAAGCTGTTTGCGTTAAGTGGGGCGTATTCTAGCAGATAAAATTTAGGCGTCAACCCTTTTTGCAAAAAAAATTCAAATTTTTGTCATTTTTTTATATTTTGGCTGTTTTTTGACACAAATTGACTAAAAAGTAACCGATGAGTGTTAAGTTAAGACCTGTTTTGATGTCAGAATTGACGGTAAGCTAGAGTAGAGAGCTTTGCTTGTTATCATTAACAAAAAAAGGCTGATTTGTTTGTCCATCTATTTTGAAAAAAGGAATCCTATGTCACAAATTAATACCTCAAGTACGGCAGTAAGCGCTCCGCTTAAACATGAATTGTATATGTCGGTGCTAATGACCCCCGATATGGCAAACTTTATTGGTAATGTACATGGTGGCGATTTGCTAAAAATGCTCGATCAGGTGGCTTATGCCTGCGCCAGTCGCTATAGTGGTAGTTATGTGGTGACCTTATCGGTGGATCAGGTGATGTTCTTAGAGCCAATTTATGTGGGCGAGCTGGTCACTTTTGCTGCCAATATTAATCATGTGGGCAGAACCTCGATGGAGGTTGGAATACGTGTAGAGGCTGAAAACATCCAGCAGCGGACAGTACGCCACACCAACAGTTGTTATTTTACGATGGTGGCAGTGGATGAAAATGGTAAGCCCACGCCTGTGCCGCCTTTAGATATTAAGAACCATTTGCAGCAGTGCCGCTTTGATGCTGCGATTGAGCGCAAAAAAATGCGTCTAGAGCAGGCCAATCGTCCTGGCTGCGGCGTAGAGTCTGCGGGCAATTTATCGGGGGCAGCTAAACCCAGTGATCAATACAATGAGCCAAAGTAACTTTAAATGGATAGACTCAACTTATAAAACCAAAGCGTAAAGGGATACTTAATGAAAAAAATATTGGCTCAAAGCTTAGTGTCAGTGACCAGTGTGGTGCTGATGGCAGTGACGCCAGCATATGCTGAATTAACCATCAATAGCTCAACGGGCAAGACGGCGCCAAGCTCAATAAAGACGCTTAGTCATGCTCAACAGGTGCCCTCAGAAGCCTCATTGATTAAGCTGCTTGAAGTGACTCGTATGGCAGATATGATGCAATCTATGTCGAGCACTCAAAGTGAGATGATGTCGCCTATTATTGAGTCTGCATTAAAGCAAAAAGACTTAGCGCAAATGACCGATCAGCAGCGCCAAGAGGTGAGCCGGGTGTTGACCCAGTACTCTCAGCAGCTGCTTGCTGATACCAATCAGGTTTTGCTAGATGTGGCTCAAAAACAGTTTGTTGGTGTGGCAAAAAAGCACTACACGCAAGCAGAGGTCGATGCGCAAATCGCTTTTTATAGTACAGAGGTCGGTCAAAGCATACTCGATAAGCAGCCTAAACTGATGCAAGAGTATATGAAAGTGCTTGTGCCGGAGGTGATGCAGGTGACCAATGCCACGAGTGAAAAATTAATGCCAAAGCTGATAAAAGACTTGGACGCTATCTTAAAATAGCCGCCATCTGTGAGCGGTAATGAGCGGTAATGAGCGGTAAGATGCTGTAACGCACTGTCAGTAGTACGCTGGGCAGCCGACACATAAAATGGGGCTTGGATGTTGTAATAATTAGAATTTGTAATAAAAATTAGGTGACTATTTATGTCAATTTCTCATCCTTTTTTAACATCGGCATCTAAGCCGCTACTGAGGGTAGTGCTGGTGTCCGCTATGGCAGCCGCTTCAGTGATACCTGCTCAAGCTGAGCTGATTATTAGTAGTACAGGTAGCAGTGCGGCCAATCAAGGGGTCGCCACTCAGCCCGCTGACTTACAAGCGCCGCATGACGTGCAGCTTCAAAAGGCTCAGAGCAATCAGGTACCCTCTGAGGCTTTAGTTATTAAATTGATGCAAGTGATGCACATTGATGATCAAATCGATGCCATTGTGAATGGTCAGCAAGCTGCAAGAGATATCCTAAATAGCCAAGAAGATAAAGCGGCCAATGACACAGCTGGTCTTAATAAGCGTCAACGGGAATTGGCTGAAGGCTTACAAGGGATATTGGCTCAGTATGGCAAAGTCTTAGGGACACGGATGAGCAGTACAGCCAGTCGTGAAGAGCTGACGGCTGCTTATATCAGCGCTGCACGAGCCCATTACACCCAGCAAGAAGTACAGGCGCAAATTGGCTTTTATGACACCCCAGTGGGTCAAAGCATCTTGGCAAAAAATCCTAAGGTGAGTGCTGATTTTCTGCAAGCTGCCCTACCCAGTGAGGAAGAGATGCAGCAAACGCGCGGTGAGCTAGAGCAGATGCTACCGCAGATTAAACAGATCTTTAAAGATGTCTTTTAACTAAAATTATTGTTTATCAATAAAAGAGCGGCTTGATTAAGTGGCTCTTTTTTTTGGTACAGCATATCCATTTTATGAGAATAAATAGATCAGGGTAATGGGCCTATGGCGGATAATTTGCTGAAGCGCAGGGCTTTAAAACGCACACTTTTGTCCCCATATTAGAGGCAACAAACACCGATATCAAAAAAGACAATTATTATGCGAATGCCTGAACCTAGATCTTCACGTCAATTAAATCAATTGGCCACTCAATTGCAAGACGAAGCTGAGATTACAGGGGTTAATGCCTCCGGTACCCTGATTTCCAGCCGCGCTTTTGAAATGGTAACGGACTTTGAGCCTGCTGGCGATCAACCACAAGCCATCGAAAAGCTGGTAAAAGGGGTTGAGGCTGGCATGGATGCCCAGTTATTGCTTGGGGTGACTGGCTCCGGTAAAACCTATACCATGGCCAAAGTGATTAGTGAAACACAGCGTCCAACCATTATTATGGCGCATAATAAGACATTGGCCGCCCAGTTGTATGGAGAATTTAAGTCCTTTTTCCCTAATAATGCCGTAGAGTATTTCGTCAGTTACTATGATTACTATCAGCCTGAGGCGTATGTCGCAGCCAGTGATACCTTCATTGAAAAAGACAGTGCCATTAATGATCACATTGACCAAATGCGACTGTCTGCGACTCGCGCTTTACTAGAGCGCCGTGATGCGATAATTATCTCTTCAGTGTCCTCCATTTATGGTTTGGGTGACCCAGAGAGTTATTTAAAAATGCTGTTGCACATTGTTGTGGGTGATGTGGTAGACCGCAATGCCTTAATTAAGCGATTGGTTGCGCTGCAATATACCCGTAATGAGCTTGATTTTGAGCGGGGTACTTACCGCTTACGTGGCGAGCTTTTGGATATCTACCCTGCAGAATCTGAGCAATTGGCAGTGCGTATTAGTATGTTCGATGATGAGGTTGAAAAAATCAGTTGGTTTGATCCATTAACGGGTAAGACTGTGCGTAGTGTGCCGCGCATTACCATTTATCCAAAATCTCACTATGTGACGCCGCGTGAAAAACTAGAGGCCGCCAGTAAGACCATTCGAGCCGAGCTTGATGACAGATTGGAATATTTTAGAGCCAATGACAAGTTAATTGAAGCTCAGCGGATTAAAGAGCGCACCCAGTACGATCTAGAGATGATACAGCAGCTGGGCTACTGTAACGGCATTGAGAACTACTCGCAGCATCTATCGGGTCGTCCTGCCGGCGAAGCGCCACCTACCTTGTTTGATTATATTCCCCCAGATGCGCTACTTTTCATCGATGAATCACATGTCACTGTGCCCCAAATCGGAGCCATGTATAAAGGTGACCGTTCTCGTAAAGAGAACTTGGTGAATTATGGTTTTCGCTTGCCCAGTGCCATGGACAATCGTCCAATGAAATTTGAAGAGTGGGAAAGAATTAAACCGGCAACAATTTTTGTGTCAGCAACGCCTGCGCAATATGAGCTTGAACACAGTGAACAAATTGTAGAGCAGGTAGTGCGTCCAACCGGTCTTATTGATCCTGAGATTGAGATTCGACCTGTATTAACCCAAGTTGATGATGTGTTATCAGAGATTACCAAGCGCCGTGACGTCAATGAGCGGGTGCTAATTACCACCTTGACCAAGCGTATGTCAGAAGATTTAACCGATTATCTAAAAGAGTATGATGTCAAAGTGGCTTATCTGCATTCTGATATTGATACTGTGGAGCGGATGCAAATTATCCATGAGCTGCGTACCGGTGTGCATGATGTGTTGGTCGGTATTAACCTGCTACGCGAGGGGCTAGATATGCCTGAGGTGTCACTGGTGGCCATATTTGATGCCGATAAAGAGGGGTTTTTGCGCTCAGAGCGCTCGTTGATTCAGACCATTGGCCGGGCAGCTCGTAATTTAAACGGTAAGGCTATTTTATATGCCGATAAAATTACGCCCAGTATGCAAAAGGCGATTGAAGAGACAGATCGTCGCCGCGAAAAACAAATTGCCTTTAACAAAGAGCATGGCATTACGCCTAAATCTGCCACCCGTAGTATTACCGATAAGATTGATACTGGTGAAGTAGAGGAGGATGTAAATGACAATCAGCCAATTCCAAGTAGCAGTGGCTTGCCGGATGTGGATATTGAAATCTTACGTAGTCCAGACTTGCTAGCCAAAGAGATTAATCGGTTAGAGAAGCAGATGAAACAATTCTCCCGTGAGCTTAAGTTTGAGGATGCTGCAAAAGTACGTGATAAGGTGCTGGCGCTTCGGGCTTATATTGTTCAGTAAGTATATTTAAGTTAGGCTCAGTCATAGGGTTTTTATCATAAACGCCTTAAAATAAAAAAGGATAAAAGCCTGTCTTTTATCCTTTTTTGTTAGATTAAATGGTCATATTTTGGACAAAATTAGGCCGCCATGGCATTTTTTAGACTGACCATAACCTGATCGCCATCAAGGCTGACTTCGTATGAGTCTAATTTTACGGTTTCATCGTCTAAGCATTGTCCCGTGGCCAAATCAAATCGTTGCTTATAGATGGGTGAGGCGATATAGATGACCTCGTCTTCTGACACGCTACCATCTTCAAGCTCAGTCTTGACAACAGTGCCCCCAATCAGACCACGAGAGAGGACATTGGCATTACTAAAAGGGTCAAGATTATCAATGGCAAATAATTGATTGTCCTTGGTGCGAAAAATAGCCACTTGTTTGCCCTCTATGAGCGCACAAACGCCGCCTTCAGGGATAATATCGTTCAAAGTACAGATAAGTTGAATGGTCATAATGACGTCCTTTTTTAGTCGGGTGAGCGTAACAGTTGGATAAACGCTGGATAAAAGCTGGATAAAAAATAGTGGCTTGGGTGTAATTAGGATGATTAAACCACGGCCTCTACCGCTTCTTTTTCGAGCTCAGTCGCAGGGCGAATTTGTTCACGTTCAGTCACAAATACCACATTGTCATCACCTAGCTCGCTGTTAACAAAATGACGGAAGCGTTTTAACTTCTCTTTGTCAGTAATGGTTTCTTTCCATTCGCAGACATAATTATCAACCAACAACTGCATTTGATCTTCAAGCTCTTGAGCAATATCTAAGCTATCTTCGATAATAACTTGTTGTAAATACTCTAATCCGCCTTCTAAGCTTTCACGCCATTTTGAGGTGCGCTGTAACTTATCCGCGGTTTTGATGTAAAACATCGTGATACGGTCGATATATTTGATTAAGGTCTCAGTGTCTAAATCGGTGGCGAATAGCTCTCCATGACGAGGTACCATGCCACCATTACCGGCCACGTATAAATTCCAGCCATTTTCGGTAGCAATAACCCCAAAGTCTTTCGATTGGGCTTCGGCACACTCTCGGGTACAACCGGAAACACCCATTTTGATTTTATGCGGTGAGCGCACCCCCTTGTATCGGTTCTCTAAAGTTAAGGCTAAGCCGACGCTATCGGCGACACCATAACGACACCAGTTCTCACCAACACATGACTTAACAGTACGCAGTGATTTACCATAAGCATGGCCAGTTTCGAAGCCTGCCTCTACTAAGCACTCCCAAATATCAGGCAATTGTTCTAACCGTGCCCCAAATAAATCAACCCGTTGACCACCGGTAATTTTGGTATAAAGGTTAAAGTCTTTGGCCACTTGACCCAATACGATAAGTTTATCAGCGGTAATTTCGCCGCCAGCCACACGCGGCACAACAGAGTAGGTGCCATCCTTTTGGATATTGCCTAAGTAGTAATCGTTGGTTTCTTGCAGCGGCGCAAGCTCTGTTTTAAGGACATAGTCATTCCAACAAGACGATAAAATGGAAGCCACTGCAGGTTTGCAAATCTCACAACCACGGCCTGTGCCGTGCTGTGTTAATAAATCATCAAAGGTTTTGATGCCTTTAACACGTACTAAGCCATATAACTCTTGGCGAGAATAAGAAAAATGCTCACACAGATCATTATTGACCTCAAAGCCAAGGTCGGTTAATTGATAAGCCAGCACGTCTTTCACCATAGGGGCACAGCCGCCACAGCCTGTACCTGCTTTGGTGCAGCTTTTGACATCTGCCAGTGAATAAGCCCCGTCTTCAACCGCACCACAAATGGCACCTTTAGATACATTAAAACAAGAGCAAATGGTGGCTGTATCAGGAAGGTTTTCAATGCCCATTGAGGGTTTTTCAACATTGGGTAAAATCAAGCTCTCTGGATGAGCGGGAAGGTCGATGTCATTTAAGAATAACTGCAATAAATTATTGTAGTCTTCGGTATCACCCACCATGACAGCACCCAGCAGCTTTTTATTATCGCCACTGGTAACCAGCTTTTTATAGATGCCTTCATTGGGATTTTGATAAATGTAGCTTAGGCTGCCCTCAGTTGTGGCATGGGCGTCGCCAATACTGCCCACATCAACACCCATTAGTTTAAGCTTGGTGCTCATATCTGCGCCAGTAAAGGTTTGCTCAGTGTCACCCGCTATTTGAGCGGCACATATACTGGCCATGGCATAACCAGGGGCGACCAGACCAAAGATTTTATTGTCCCAAACTGCACATTCACCGATAGCATAGATATCTTCATTATTGGTCTGACAATGATCATTGATTAAGATGCCACCACGGCCTCCTAAAGTGACTCCGCACTCAGGATTACTTCTCATAATGCCATCTTGCGGACGGATGCCGGCACTAAATAAGATTAAATCGGTATCTAGTTCGGTATCATCTGTAAACTTCATGGTTAAGAAAGTATCTTTTTCCAGATGCACCTCATTTTGACTGTCTTTTTGATGGATGTCATGGTGTAAGGAAACACTGCGGTTATGAACAATTTCTTTGGTATTTTTTCCCGTTAATACGGTGACGCCCAACGCTTCAATCTTCTTCTTTAGGATTTCACCACCAGCAGGGTCTAACTGAACACCCATCAACTGAGGGGCAAATTCAACCACGTAAGTATCAAGCCCCAAGGTTACCAATGCTTTGGCAGCCTCTAGCCCTAACAACCCGCCACCGACGACCACCCCTTTTTTAGCACTGGGTTTTTGGGCGGTTTCAAGAATATCATCCAAATCAGCAATGGTACGATAGACATGACAATGAGCATGATCACCACCTTCAATAGGGGGCACAAACGGGTATGAGCCGGTTGCTAAAACTAGCTTTTTATACTCAACACTTTCGCCGCCCTCTACGGTCAGGGTATGAGCCTCGCTGTTGATATCTACAATTTTCTTATTTAGATGCAGCTGAATCCCAGTGGCATCATAGTCAGCCATATCCACTAGGTTTAGCTTGGTGGCATCTTTATGTTCAAAATAGCTTGATAAATAGACACGATCATAAGCTGGGCGATCTTCTTCAGCAAAGACATGAATGTCATAGGTGGTGTTTAAGCCAAGTTCAATGGCCTTCTCTACAAAGTGATGCCCCACCATGCCGTTACCGACCACAACAAGGTTAGGTTTGTTTTTTTGTTTACTATTTATATTACTCATATTTGCCTTAATCATGAATGTGTCCTTTAGTGGGTGTCTAGTAGCTATTTTTAATCACTTATTAAAGTGAAAGCCACTTAGTGCCTACCGTAATACATTCAATAATCATGCCAGAGCTGACACTTTATGAATTTAAAATACAAATCGAGTGAACAACATCTATAAGAGTGTGGGGAATAAGAGCGGTGTATGCGCACAGATGCACATGCTTTGGGGAATTAAATCAGTACCTGGCACAGAGCTTGCAACCAATTACATTAAGTAACTGTTAATTTGTTTTTTATTTTTATTTTATTTGAATTAATAAATAAATTAATGTAAAGCCGTCTGCAACTAAAGCGTTAACTACAGACTATTATTCATACAAGGAAGCAAAGCATGTCGTCCGCAACCCCTGTGCCACCCAGCAAGGAAAAACTCAATGTCTTATCCTTCGCTGGTAAAAATAAAATCCTTCATTTAGGTTGGATGGCATTTTTCCTCACTTTTTTCGTATGGTTTAACCATGCTCCTTTTCTCTCCGCGATTGGAGAGACCTTGGATCTAACCAAACAACAAGTTAAAACCTTACTTATTTTAAACGTGGCTTTAACCATTCCAGCACGAGTCATTATAGGAATGCTTACTGATAAGTTTGGGCCCAGAATCGTTTACACCTGCATTTTAGCGCTTGGTGCGATACCTTGTTTTACTTTCGCATTTGCTCAAGACTATACAACACTTGCCTTATCGCGCTTTATTCTAGGGTTCGTGGGGGCAGGCTTCGTCGTCGGGATTCGTCTCATCAGCGATTGGTTCCCTGCCAATGAGCTAGGTGCTGCAGAAGGTATCTATGGCGGCTGGGGTAACTTTGGTTCTGCCGCAGCAGCCATGTTATTACCGACAATAGCCATCGGTTTTGCTGCTTGGTTTGGCGGTGATGAAGGCTGGCGTTATGCGTGTGCCACATCTGGCGTCGTCATGGCTTTGTATAGCATATTATTTTATAAATTCGTACGCGATACCCCAAAAGGCTCAACCTATTTCAAACCAAAAAAATCTGGTGCCATGGCAGTAACCTCAAAGGGTGACTTCTGGTTAATGATGATTTTTAAATTGCCTATGTATTTGGCTCTAGCACTTCTAGCCTGGAAGCTGTCTCCCGCTGGCGTAAGCTTACTTAGCCAAAGCGCAGTAAACTTTATCTATATCGGTCTGGCTTTACTGTATGTTTATGAGTTTGTGAGTAGCTATCGCTTTAATAAAGAGGTATTCACCACCGAAGTACCAGAGTCACAGCGTTATGATTTTAAACAAGTAGGCGTGTTAAACATTCTTTATTTTGCAACCTTTGGTTCAGAACTGGCAGTGGTGTCTATGTTGCCCCTTTTCTACTTAGAAACCTTTGAGGTATCTGTGGTTGCTGCAGGTCTATTGGCGTCATCATATGCCTTTATGAACTTAATGTCTCGTCCTGGTGGTGGTTGGTTAAGTGATAGATTTGGTCGTAAAAGTACCTTACTTATTTTAACGGCAGGTCTGGCAGTGGGGTATTTCTTAATGGGTATTGTTGACTCAACTTGGCCCATTGCTTTAGCCCTTTTAATTACTATGTTCTGCTCATTCTTTGTGCAAGCGGGTGAAGGTGCTGTATTTGCGGTCATTCCTTTGATCAAACGCAGCATGACAGGGCAGTTTGCGGGTATGACCGGCGCTTATGGTAACGTAGGGTCAGTGGTTTATCTCACTGTACTAAGCCTAGTTTCTTATCAGACCTTCTTTATGGTTATCGCAGTCACCGCCGTGATTGGATTTTTGGCTTTATTCTTATTAAAAGAGCCTTCAGGTGTTATCGTAGAAGAGATGCCAGATGGCACCTTTGCTGAAATTAGTGTGACCTAATGGAGATATCTATTAGATTTTGAGTGGAAAATATCAGCTGATATCAAGTGAGAGCATTGATTTAAAACGTTAAGCTGTATTTTAATGAGATTTAAAATGAGGTATAAAGCCGGCGTATAGGTTTTATACCTCAACTTGCTTCTATAAGCCACTTGCTTCGATAGCTATCAGGTTAAACACGTGAGCGCTAAGCCTTAAATGAATGAGCAATAAATAAAAAACTTAGCAACATAAACACTAAATGCTCAAAACTTAATAAAGGATGACCAGTGGCTACCCTTAAGACAGTATCTGCCAAACCTATCCATAAGATCAAAGCCCAAGCTGCTACCTGCACCGCTGAGGGTAGGCCTAATCAATCCGCAGGATGGTAGTTTGATTTTTATAGCATGGCTGGGCGCAAGTTGGAAAATCAAGACAGTCTACTGATCAGTACGTGTTTATTAAATCATCTAGATGAAATCAAGCTGCAAAATAAAAATCAAGCGCACAAATTACGCCTCAAGCCAGAGCATTTGCCTGTGCTGTGCGTATTGGCTGATGGGGTTAGTGCCTGTCAATTCCCTAAGCAAGCCAGCCGATTGGCGGTTGAGATCATGACTGACTATGTCATAAAAGGCCTAAATCATATTTACAATCAAGCGTTAGCTGAAAAACAGCAGCTTAATCAACACCTATCCAAACAGATTTTTGATGACGAAAGTGTGGCTGGTATTATTAAGTCAGCCGTCATTAAAGCCAATGATTCAATGTATTTTTCACAGTCCTATCAACGTGTTGCACCATTATTGTCCACATTATCAGGGGTGTTGTGCATTGGTGATAGAGTGCATCTATTCCATACAGGCGATTCACGAATTTATCGTCTCAGTAAAGACAGTATGGTGGTTTTGAGCGAAGATCATCGCATTCATCATGGGCAGGACAAAGGTGCATTATCAGCAGCTCTTGGTGCAGATACCGGCGTAGATTTACAGCAAACGGTGTTTACCATGCACCAAAATGAATATTTGGAGTTGATGACAGATGGGGTTTATGAACATATTGACCCGATAGAGATGCAATTTGAGTTTAGTGCAGCGGCCACTCAATTAGAAAATACACCTAATTGGCATGACTTAAAGCATTGGCATTTAAGCCATCAGCTTTGTCAACATGCGTATGCTGAAGGCAGCAATGATAATCTAAGTATCATTATGCTTGGCATGGGACTCGCATCAGCGATTAAGATTAACAGCAATACACAAGGGATGAATAATGACGGCGAAGTATTCATAGATGCTCGCAACAAAAAAAGTCATATACCCATTCAATATAAGTTACCAACTGGCCTGCGGGTTGGGGACAGTATCGACGGCTTTGAGGTAACCTCTATCATCGCTAGAACCGCCCGCAGTGAAGTGTATCTGGTAGAAGATAGCTTAGGTCATGAGTATGTTTTAAAGTCACCCAGCCTAAGAGCTGTGGATGACGGAGAGTATCTGCGCAGCTTTTTAAAAGAGCGTAAAATTGGGCTGAGTTTATCAAAGCATCGGCGCGCTGGAGAAGCAGCTTACAATCAGACCAATCCCAACCTAATCCAACAAGTCATGCCGCCATTAAAGACGAAAGGTGCGACCACAACTTCTGTTGAAGTGACCACAACAGCCCTAGGTGGCTCAGCTCTTGGGGAGTCAGGATTATTACGTTACTATCCGGTACCTGCCAGCTCCATATATCTATATCATTTGACTGAGTACATAGAAGGGGAGAGCCTACGAGCGTTTATGGAGCGCAATGGTCCTTGTGATGTGTGGCAGACCCATGATTTGTTGACCAAAATTGGTATGGCTGTACGGGTCATGCACCGTAACTATCTATTGCATCAAGATATTAAACCCGAAAATATTTTATTGACCAAGTCAGGCGCGGTGAAGCTGATTGACTTTGGGTCGGTCGCTTCTTCAATTCTTAAAGACAACACTAGACCTCCGGTAGGCGACCTACATTATGCTGCACCAGAATATTACACAGATGCCCCTAAAGGGGTGCATTCAGATTTGTTTTCAATTGCTGTCATCGGCTTTGAGCTACTTACTGGTCATCGTCCCTTCACCTCACAAATGCTCATGTCAGCCTCTGCTGTCTTAGTGGTACCTGCCAATTTACTGCGTCAAAAACAAGTCCCAGCTACCAGTCAGCAAGCATTACTGCGTGCTCTTCATCGCAATACCAACGTTCGTCACCAAGCAATTGGTGAATTCTTACAAGATTTTAATCCTGATAACAGCGCCTCATTATCTGATCCTGAACCGCTTATCAAAAGAAACCCTTTATTGGTGTGGCATAGTATTTGCTTGTTACAAGGCATAGTTATCCTTTTTTTACTGATTAAATTCCTGCCTAGTCTCTAGTTCGATGCGTCTACATGAGCCATCTAAGCACTTAGGTTGAGAACATAATGGGTAATAATTATCTCAACTGCCGCTTAAGTGGCTAAGGTCTCTCATGCCAGCTCCCGAAACTGCCAGCCCCACGACACGCTCATCAGCCATAAATGCTAAGGAGCATAACGACTCAGCTAATGGTGTGGTTATTATCGGGGCTGGTATGGCAGGCAGTCGCTTAGCCATTAAATTAGCCACTGTTTGGCAGCAAAATGACAGTAACACGCACAGCAATGGCCATCACAGCAACAACACTCAGGAAAATAAAGCGCCTAAAATCACTTTAATTAGTAAAGAGTCTGAGGTGGGTTATAACCGTATCATGCTATCCCCAGTCTTGGCAGGCGAGACCTCATTTGAAGACACCTATTTGTATGATAAAGGGGACTATGAAAGACTAGGTATTCATGTTCTAGCGGCAGTGGGTGTCGATAAAATTGATACCAACAATCAACAGTTGTCCTTAGACAATGGTGACTGCCTCAGCTATGGCAAGCTGGTCATTGCGACGGGCTCAACTGCTCGGGTTATTCCTTTTCCAAATCACCAAGCCAAAGGCGTTCACGTATTTCGGGACGTGGCAGATGTTGATTTGCTAAGTGAGTATGCCAAACAAGGTAAGACAGGCTTAGTGATTGGCGGCGTGCTGGGCCTAGAGGCAGCTTGTGCCTTATCTTCGCAGGGGGCTGCTATGACGGTGATCCATGTCGATGATTATGTACTAAACCGTCAGTTAGACTTGCCGGCTGCACTGATGCTGCAAGAAGAGCTGGTCAGACGTGGTGTTGGGCTTGAGGTGTCTGCTGCATCGACCACCATTGAGGTAAACGACGCTGATGAAGTCGTGGGTCTAAGTCTAAAAGATGGCCGTACTTTGGCCGCTGATTTTATAGTCATGGCCGTCGGTATTATTCCGAATACTCAGTTGGCAGCTGATAGTGGTATTGAGGTGAATCGAGCCATAGTGGTAGATGAGAACATGCACACCTGTTGTCCGAACATCTATGCCATTGGCGAATGTGTCGAAATTAATGACGAGCTTTTTGGCATGGTATCGTCTGTCAATCAACACGTAGATAGCCTAATTCAAGTGCTAACGCACCCTGCGATAGAATCAAATTGGTCTCCTTTTGTTAGCGTACCATTGGCATTAAAACTTAAGGTCTCAGGCATTGCTGTATTCTCATCAGGTCAAATTGAATTTGATGACGAAGAGCTGGCTGTCGTAGAGCAGATTGTTTATAGACACATTGAGGATAATCAGTACCACTGCCTATTTGTGAAGGCGGACCATTTAATTGGGGCTGTGTTGTATGGAGAAACTGGCGATGGCACTTTTTATAGTAAGCTGATTAATGAGCAAATTGATATTTCAAGCGTTAAACAGGATTTGATATTTGGGGCAGCTTATTGTCAATCAAAGCTTGAAAATCAAGACAGTGATAATGCTGCCACCAGCCCAGTGAGCACAGGTGAACAGACGGCTGTCGCACAGCAAGAGACTGCCGCATTACAGACAATCGCCTGTGCCTAAAGAGTAGACGTTTTATACAAAAGATATCAAAGCAAAATAGTGAGAATATTATCAAAAACAGTCAAACCAATTTCGTTGAAGTGACCCCCAGTGTGAATAAGATTAAGACCTTATTTCTCGACAATGACGACCATGTTGCGGCCGCCAGTCATGATTCTATACGCACGGTTCGCACGACTTGTCCTTACTGCGGCGTAGGCTGTGGGATATTGGCCAGCGTAGATAACTCAACAGCTAAAGTCACGGTTAAAGGTGATCCACAGCATCCGGCCAATTTCGGTAAACTGTGCTCTAAGGGCAGCAATCTGGCTGAAACCTTGGGCGTAGAACGTCGCTTGACCCATCCTTATTATCAAGACAAACTGGCGGCTATGAATGGCCTATCTCCCAGCCCATCACTAACAATCTCATCGACATTAGTAGATAATGATACGGTAATAAAAGCCGTAGATTGGGAGACGGTGCTTGATGATGTGGCCCATCGTTTAAGCCGTACCATCACAGAACATGGCCCCCAAAGCGTAATGTTTTATGTGTCGGGGCAACTACTAACTGAGGATTATTATGTCGCCAATAAGCTAATGAAAGGCTTTATTGGGAGCAATAATATCGACTCAAATTCTAGATTGTGTATGTCATCGGCGGTAGCCGGGCATAAAAGAGCGTTCGGAGCGGATTTGGTTCCGGGCAGTTATACCGACTTTGAAGATTGTGATTTGTTGGTATTGGTAGGCTCTAATATGGCTTGGTGTCACCCCATATTATTTGGCCGATTTTTAAAAGCCAAACAAGAAAATCCTAATAAAAAGCTGGTGGTGATAGACCCTAGGCGCACAGACTCATGTGAGTTTGCAGATTTACACCTGCCTTTAGCACCGGGGACTGATACCCATTTATATAACGGTTTGCTTAAATATTTAACAGACAATGGCCATAAAGATGCCAGTTACGCCGCAAAGTGCGAAGGCTTAGAGGCAGCATTGGCTGCTGCTGAAGCTTGGACACTACAAGCCGTGGCCAGTGCTACCAAGCTGACGGTCGAGCAAGTTGAACAGTTTTATCAGCTGGTTGCCGCCAACAGCAAGACCGTCTCTGCATTTAGTATGGGGGTGAACCAGTCCAGTAGTGGGACGGATAAGGTGAATGCCATAATCAATAGCCATTTATTAACGGGACGTGTTGGCAAGCCTGGTGCCGGTCCCTTTTCATTAACTGGTCAGCCCAATGCCATGGGCGGGCGTGAAGTAGGCACCTTAGCTAATCTATTGGCGGGGCATTTAGAGCTGGACAATGCTGAGCATCGCCAAGCGGTTGCTGAGTTTTGGCAGTCGCCTGAGTCGATTAAAGCCAATACCGGTATCAAAGCCTGTGATGCTGCCGATGCCATATTATCAGGTAACATAAAAGCCATTTGGATTGTGGCCACCAACCCAGTGGTAAGCTTGCCAGAAGCAGATAAATTTAAAAAAGCTTTGGCCGAGTGCGACCTAGTTATCGTCTCAGAGTGTTCAAAAGACAGTGATACCATACGCTGCGCAGATATAGTTTTGCCCGCGCAAGGATGGAGTGAAAAATCTGGGAGTGTGACCAATTCTGAACGCCGAATCTCTCGTCAACGCAGCCTTATGCCAGCTGTGGGTGAGTCAAAACCGGACTGGTGGATTTTTGCTCAAGTGGCAAAACGCATGGGATTTAAAGGGTTTGAATACAATGATCCTAGTGAAATTTTTTTAGAGCATGCCGCCTTAACCAGCTATCAACAGCATAACTATCCTCGCCAACTGGATTTATTGGCCGAGATAGCAGCTCATGGCCAGCCTTATGAATCTATGCAGCCGCTACAATGGGGGGGAAAACATATTGATGTTGTCCATGCTAATTTTAAGCATAAAGCACCGAGTCTCATCGCCATTACACCGCCCAAACAAGCCGGTGCTGTTAATAAGTTTCTGTCCGCAGATGGTGTGCATATAGTGCCCAGTGATAATACCAGCCTTCCTTTGCGATTAATTACAGGCAGACTGCGTGATCAATGGCACACCATGACGCGAACAGCTTTAGCGCCTAAGTTGAACCAGCAGCAATCTGTACCTACGTTAACGCTCCATCCTAAGGACGCTAAAAATCTAGGCGTCATTGATAATGACTTTGTCTGTATTGGTGCACAGACAGACTTTAAGAGCCAAGTTTCAAAAGTAATGGCACAAGTTGCAGTCAGTGATGAGGTGCGTATGGGTGATGCCTTTATGCCCATGCACTGGAGTGATGCTTTTGCAAACTTGGCCAGAGTAGGGACGGTAATACCCACGAAAGTTGATCCAATATCGTCACAGCCTGAGCTGAAAAACTCAGCAATAACGGTCACGCCCGTCAACATAACTGCTTTTGGCCGTATTTTAGTGCATTTAGATTGGCTAGAGGCTGTATTGGTGCAATTACGTCAAATGTCATCGCAACAAGATAAAGCAGGGGTGCCAAAACTCATTTGGAGTATCAGTCGTCAACAAGACAGCGTGTTAGTTCATTTAGCGACAGGTAGTGAGTCTGTCGGCAGTGAATGGTTAACCTTAGCGTATTGGCAAGATTTTGTAGCACGGATTGCTAAAAGTACCAGACACAAGCCTATGGCAGCTACAAACTCACTAAACAGCAGTATGATGATGAGTGAGTCTGATAAACAGTTACGCTTTGTGGTTCGTCAAAATGCAGATACAAAAAATCCTACTGTTGACACTGCTAAACAGCATTTAATCATGACGATTTATATCGCTCCTAAGCGAGAGCAACTGCCCAGTATTCATTGGTTAAACAGCTGTTTTGCAGATATGAGCAAAGTGCCTTCGGTTAAATGGTTGCTAGCAGGAAGGCCGGCAAGCGGTTATGTGGATCCAGGCCGTTTAGTCTGTGCGTGTATGGGGGTGGGCGAAAATACCATCATTGATGCCATTACCTCTCATGGGTATAACGATGCCAGTGACGTTGGCAAATTATGTCAAGCGGGAACCAACTGTGGCTCATGTGTGGGCCAGATCAACGAGTTGATTAAAGCGCACAGCCCCATTAAAGAAGCAGCTTTGGCTTAAGGTTTTGCTTAAGGGGATTATAAGCGCTCTTAGCTTAGCGAGCGTATATCAATGAACATGGCATGTTAGTTGCAGCATACTTAGTATGAGTCACACTACACTTTAAGATGCCAGGAGCATACCCAGCATGACCAAGGCGATACAGCTAGATCCTACCCTGTCACAATCTGCTTTAAAAAATAAGTTAACACACAGACCTGACTATGTCTCAAAGCCCGCAACAAAAGGTGCCGTATATTTGGTAGGGGCAGGGTCTGGTGATCCTGAATTACTCACTCTAAAAGCTTATCGTGTCATGCAGCAAGCGGATGTCGTTCTTTATGATAGCTTGGTATCACAGGACGTTTTAGACTTGTGTCATCCTAGCGCAACTAAGGTTTTTGTTGGTAAACGCTGTAATAATCATGCGATGCCACAAGCGGATATTAATCAGCTGTTAGTGCGTTATGCTCAAGCTGGTAATTGCGTGGTTCGTTTAAAAGGCGGCGATCCTTTTATCTTTGGCCGAGGCGGTGAAGAGTTGCAGGCTGTGGTTGATAATGGGGTGTATTTTGAGTCGATACCTGGGATTACCGCTGCTAGTGCTGCTGCGAGTAGTACGGGTATTCCTTTAACTCACAGACAATGTGCGCAGTCCGTCAAATTTGTGACGGCTTTTAAAAAAACCAATTGTCCAAATCAAGACTATAGTGAGATGCTAGAACCTTCTCAAACAGTCGTGCTGTATATGGGGTTGAATCGTCTGGCCGGACTTACGGAGGGCTTGATGCAAGCAGGGCGAGACGAACTGACACCGTTTGCCGTAGTCAGTCACGCAAGCTTACCGACGCAGCAAGTGTTAATTGGCACCTTACAAGATATCGCTTCAAAGCAAGCCATGGCCAAGCTACCGACACCGGCCTTACTGATTATGGGTGATGTGGTAAATTTATATCAACAGTTGAGCCACTTTAATTTGGCAGATCAACGAGCTCAAAGCAGATTTATCACTGAGCAATATAAGGGGCACGGTCGTAAAGGCTTGGAAACGGGCAGTGATGAGTCTGCGATTGAAGGCGACTTGGTGGTTTAATATAGGACAGGGATTAAAAACTAACGTTTAAAGAAAAAAACAGAGAAAAACAAAAGAGAGGCGTGTTGACGTCTCTCTTTTTTATTTCGGTTATAAGAGCAGTGCTGTATGACGCCTTATTTGGTCAGGTTGGTATAGCAAGTTTGTAAGGATTTGGCGACCACTTTTGTCACCAACTGCGCACGATAGGTAGGGTCTAAAGCGGCATTGGTCATATCAACCACAGTCACTTGCTGCGGGGCTTGCTCACTGACGCAGCCACAGATTTTGGTTTCAGCGGCTTGCTCTTGCTCAGGTGTCATTGCCACGCGGGCCAAGCGCCAAGCGCTTTGTTTTTCAAGCTCGCTACGGCACTGAGCATCTACTGCGGATTTAAAAATATTCATGCCCACGTTGGTGGCTGTACCCACGGCATTGCCTGCATTGGTTGTGCTACCTGTACCTGTTGAAGCGCAGCCTGATAGTGCCAAAGTTGCCATCATAGCTGAAGCTGCCAGAATCTTTTTCATAGACCAAGTCCTTGAAGGTTATTAAAGTAAAATAGGCTACTTAAAAAAAGGCAGATTATCAATAGATAATCTGCCTTTTTGTGCCTGTTGTTGCAGAATCGATTTAAGCTTTATTTTTTAGCAGCGGATACACCATGTTTTCAGGTGAGATAATCTCATCAAGTGTGGACTGATCTAACAGTTTTTCTTCTAGTACTATGTTGTACACACTGCCGCCACTTTCTTGCGCCTTTTTGGCAATTCTTGTCGAAACTTCATAGCCCAAATGCGGGTTAAGCGCTGTGACCAGACCAATATTGCTCAGCACTTGCTGACGACAATAATCTTCATTCATCTCAATACCATCGATACAGCGAGTCGCAAAGGTTTCACAGATATCACCCATCATAGATAGGCCGGTGAATAAGTTGAACGCCATCACAGGTTCAAACACGTTCAACTGCAATTGTCCCGCCTCTGATGCCATAGCAATGGTGTGGGTCAATACCCATCACATGAAAACACGCTTGGTTGACCACTTCTGGAATGACAGGGTTGACCTTACCAGGCATGATAGAGCTACCAGGCTGCATTTGCGGAATGCGGTATTGTCCTAGGCCGGCGCGCGGTCCAGAAGATTGCAAGCGAATGTCATTGGCAATCTTTGATAACCGGGTAGCGAGTAGGCGCAAGTTACCTGATAGTGCGACATAGACACTGGTATCTTGGGTGGCTTGTACCAAGTCATCTGAGGTGTAATAGGGTTTACCCGTAAGCTGCCTTAGAACCTCAGCACAGGTTTCAGGATAATTAGATGGCGCATTAATGCCGGTACCGATGGCAGTGGCACCCATGTTAATCTCATACAACAGCTCCCGCACTTGCTCAATGCGTTTTTTTTCAGCCTTAATCATGGTGGCAAAGGCATTGAACTCTTGTCCCGCTGTCATTGGCACAGCATCTTGTAAGTGAGTGCGTCCCATCTTTAAGCGATCGCCTAAGGCTTGCTTTTTATTTAAGAAGCTCTCAAGCAGGATGTCCATCTTAGCAAGTAAGCGTTCACAGTAGTGATCTAGTGCCAGCTTTAAGGCGGTGGGATAGGAGTCGTTGGTCGATTGTGACAGGTTTACGTGGTTATTCGGATGTAAATACTGATACTCGCCTTTGTTGTGACCCATAATCTCTAACGCACGGTTGGCAATTACCTCATTAACGTTCATGTTGGTTGAGGTACCAGCACCGCCTTGGAACATATCAATAATAAATTGATCGTGGTATTTGTCCGCAATTAAGTCATCACAAGCGGCGCAGATGGCATCTTTAATTTTCTCATCCAATACGCCTACTTTATGGTTGGTAATGGCTGCCGCTTTTTTTACGGTAGCAAAGGCTCTGATAAATGGGGCAAATTGGTGCAAGCGCACACCACTGATGGGGAAGTTTTCAAAGGCACGTAGGGTTTGAATGCCATAATAAGCATCAGCGGGAATATCACGATTGCCCAGAAGGTCGCTTTCTTGACGAGTAGAGACAGTCATACGTATATCATCCTAAAAAGAGGTCTTAAACAAGTTAAGCCTTATACCATAGCACAGTTAAAAAAATAATTAAGCTGAATAAAAGGTTTTGATTACCATGATAGATAAAGGTTATGTATCAATGGCTTATATAGAAAATAGATAACTTATAATTGGCTATGGCGACAGATTGTATGAGGCCAAATAGGAGCCGAATTAGGGACAAATAAACGCTAACAGTTGACCTAAAAAGCTTTGGAATATAGCCAAATATTAGCTTAAAAGGTGTGCAAATAACCGCAGCAGCCCATTGACAGCAGCGATGCCTACCACCATGCTCACCAACAATTGACGACTGATGTGATATACCAGCAGCACCAATATTAATGCACCAATTTGTGCCAAAAGTAGGTGCAGTTCGCCACTGTGCAGCCCAGTTTTGGCTGAGATATCCTGATAAGATAAGCTGGTTAAAATCAGCAATACCATCACCGATAGCGGCAAGCTTTCATTGAGTCTATGCAGCCAAGGTGTGTCCAGCAGCCGTCTAGGAATTAATGCAGGCAGTGCCCGAGTGATAAAGGTCACCCCGGCCATCGCTAACGTGGCAAAAATCAGATAGCTACTGCTCATGGCTATCTCCTTTTTTATGGGTTATTTCGGGGGGATGCTGCGCTGCCCAAAATCCGCGTACTAAGATAAATAACATACACAGCGTAATGGCCATTAACAGTACCCAGCTGCTGGTAAATTGCGAGGCAATGATTAAAGATAAGATGGCAATGCCAATAGGAAAATAGCGTTTGATACTTTGAAACTGTTCATAGGCCAAGATGGCAAATAAGCACACCAACGCAAAATCCAAATTGGGGATTAAGTCGCTTAGGGTGCCGCCGAGTATGAAGCCGATGCCACCTGCTACTACCCACCAGCTTTGGTTAAAAAGGCTAATAGGTAGCATTAAAGTTTTGCGCAAGGGTTGAGGCAAGCTGGTCATGACGGAGAAGGTCTCGTCGGTAAGCGCAAACAGACAGTAAGTCTTGGCCAGCTTGTTATCGGGCAAAGATTGTAATAGGGGCATGCCATAAAAGACGTGACGCAAATTAATGGCGGCAATGTTGGTGGCCATACTACCAATGGGCATACCGGCACTGAGCATAGGCAGGCAAGCATATTGAGCGGCACCGGCATAAAGCAGCACACTTAACATGATGGTGGCCCAAAAAGGAAGGCTGGCCACTTGAGCTAATACCCCAAAGGCTATACCGGCAGGTAAGTACCCCATGGCGACAGGTATGCTTTTTTTGAATCCTTGTGCCCAGTCATGTTGGGACTGGTGCTCGATAGATGAGGTGTTGGAATGAGAAGTCACAGGGCATCCTAATATTGACTATATTTTAAGCTTATGAAATCCAAGTAGCCTGTCCTTAATGGGCAAATTAACCTGCGCTTTTTGTTATAACAAAGCCGTTAATCGTCAAGCCTATATAAATTTTTTTTCAATTCTTATACACTTAGCTATAATAGTAGCTATATAGAAATATTTAGCAACAATTAACCTATTATTTTTTGTTATGAGTGCCTTGTTTTTTTATAGCCGCTTATTTTTGCCTACGCCATTTAACTGTTGTATTTTTGATATTTGAGTGATTTATTACCACGATTACTCTTTTGCCCGTAATGACACATTTGGGCTTACATTTATAAGGAGATTTTATGTCCGATCCGAATATTACGCCCAAAGGGCCCAACGATGCCTTAGATGGGCATCTGCCCCATGATGGCAATGAGTATCTATTTACCGACACCTTTCCTAAAGGCACCGTGAAGGGACTGGTTATCACAGCGATTGCTGCTCTTATTAGCGTGATGCTATTTAATGTATTGCCTTTTGAAGCCAACGTTAATAAGGGTCTGAGCCTATTGGTATTTATTGGTATTTTATGGTTAACCGAAGCGCTGCATGTGACCATCACAGCCATTTTAGTAGTGATCGTCGGGGTCGCCATTGGTATTCCTGAGTTTGATACCAAAACTGCTTTATCAAGCTTTGCTAATCCCACCATTTATCTGTTCTTTGGTGGCTTTGCACTGGCTGCGGCACTGCATGTACAAAAGCTGGATGAAAAAATTGCTTTGGGTTTAATCTCAATGTCCGGTGGGCGTTTAGGCAACGCAGTAGTGCTTATATTCATTGCCACAGCGATGCTATCTATGTGGATTTCAAATACCGCAACTGCGGCGATGATGTTACCGCTGGCCATTGGTATGCTATCCCAAGTGGATCGTCAAAAAGACCGTGGCACCTTCGTGTTTGTCCTGTTAGGTATCGCTTATTCGGCAAGTTTGGGTGGTCTAGGAACCATTGTGGGGTCACCGCCGAACGCCATTGCGGCCAAAGCTTTAGATATCTCTTTTGTAGATTGGATGAAGTTTGGTTTACCCATTACCTTTATTTTGACGCCTCTGTTATTGGGCGCTATGTATCTGGTGTTAAAGCCCAATCTTAATGTGCGTATCAGTAGCGTAGATCAGCCTGATATTCCTTGGACTAAGCCTAGAGTTATTACTATTATTGTATTCTTAGTCACCGCTTTATCATGGATATTTGGTAATAAGTTAGGTGAGATGCTAGATATTAGTGACATGGATTCTATTATTGCCTTGTCGGCAGCGGTGGCTGTGGTCAGCTTAGGGTTGGTATCTTGGAAACAAGTATCCGATAATACCGACTGGGGCGTGCTCATGCTATTTGGGGGCGGTATTGCGTTATCTAACGTTTTAAAAACCTCAGGTGCCTCACTAGTCATGGGGGAAACCGTCGCACAGGCATTAATGACCACACCTTTATTCCTAGTACTGCTGGCGGTTTCTGCCTTTATTATCTTTTTAACGGAGTTTGCTTCGAACACCGCTTCGGCGGCACTACTGGTTCCTGTGTTTGTGGCCATTGCTGAGCAAATGGGTCTGCCAAAAGAAGTGCTCGTCCTTATTATCGGTATTGGTGCCTCGTGTGCCTTTATGTTGCCTGTTGCCACACCGCCAAACGCCATTGTATTTGGTACCGGCCTGATCAAGCAATCTGAGATGGTGCGGGTTGGTCTGGTTTTAAATATCGTTGCCTCTATTGTCGTGGCCTGCTGGGCCTACTTCTTCTTAATGTAAGGCCTGTTAACAAGAAGATTATTGTCATTAGATAACAAAAATCCCCGCTCATTGAGCGGGGATTTTGGTGTTAGTAAAACTGGCTTGTCACCAAGTGACACACTAGCTTAGTCTAGACAGTGAGTTAGCCTAAGAAAGCGTTATACATCCAAACCAGTTTTTCTTGCTGCTGTACATACTCATCTACTAAATCAGCGGTACCTTGGTCTTCAGCTTCTTCTGCTACTGCAGATACTTGGCGCTGCTCTTCAATAAGCTCTTGTAAACCACTTACCAGACCTTTAACGCATTCTTTGCCGTTAAAGACGTTTTTGTGCTCTTTGATGCTGCTGTGCTGAGCAAAGTCGCTATAGGCATGTAGTGGCGTGCCGCCTAGAGTTAATACACGTTCAGCGATTTCGTCGATTTGAAGTTGTAAGCTGGTATATAGCTCTTCAAATTTTTGATGTAGTGAGAAGAAGTGCTCGCCTTTTACGTTCCAGTGGTAGCCACGCACATTAATATAAAATACATGGTAGCTTGACAATAGATTGTTTAGTCTATCGATGACAGCTGACATGTCTTTTTTTTCTAGGCCGATTTGATTGGTAGTCATAGTTATTATCCTTTTTTTTGTGAGTGTTAAGTGATTAAATTTTAATTGTTGAAAGACTGCTCTAAGCTATCTCAGCTTTGAGGTGACTTTCTATAAACGACTTGCTATAAACAACGACAGCGAAGTCCAAATGAAAGAGGCTAGAAGCGCTCCTATTCCGTACTGTTAATAGTAGCAAAGTTAAATGTATTAGTTAAATGAAACGTTTTAATAGTGTTGATAGGTTTTATAAAACTATAGCGGTGTGGTGTTATATCCTTAATGGTTATAGTGAATAAACGTTTATAGTATAATCAAAAATCTAGATTAAGTTAAGGGTTTTTTACAAATATAAACTTAGACATGACCTAAAAAATGAACCAGGCAATGCGCTATAAATGGCTGCTAAAAATGGCAATAAAAAAGGCAGCCAAAAGGCCGCCTTAAGGCATTAATTAGTCCATGACCAATAGAGGCTAATTAAGCTATGATTAACGATAATAGACGTTATCTGCTGTTGCTACTGCTGACCTAAAGCCACAGGATTTAACCCTTTTTGAGGAATGACTTCTAGTAGGTGCGTGCGCACAGTGTCAATCGGGAACTTTTGTGCTTGCAGGCGTTTTGGGATAATCTGACTGCCTTGCTGCCCCTGCATTTCAAATAACATAAAGATATAATCATCCGTCTCCTCCCAGCTCTTGACAGCACTCCAAGGAATGACAGCTTGCTGAGTGGATGCTGCACGCATTTGCATGCCGCGCATTGCCTTTGACATATTGGGCTGAATACCGGCATTAGGTGCTGGCATTGCCATAACTAGACCGTGTTTTTGCACGCCCAATTTTAACTGCTTCATTTCCTCTGGCATTTCTTGTTCGGCCATTTGTTTTTCAAACTCGCGTTTGACATACCATTTCATACCGACAGTGCGCACCAGCAGATATACCACGACCAGTACTAACATCAGATAGAAGATAAATGTTGAGTAGCCTTTTACAAAAACCAAGCCGGCAACGGCTGCGATGACCACCAGTGCCATCACAATCCACTCTTTGAGTTTGATGCTATTTAGGCCAAATGAGGGATTACTTTTTTCAAACAACTCAAATTGTGCTTGTTGAAATTCATCTTCAGTCAAATTAATGTCAACAGGTTGCAGCGTGTAAGGGTAGAGAGCCATATAATTACTCGAATAGGATGTTAATTGGGCAAAATAATAATAAAAGGAGTATGACTTTTTTTAGACCAAAGCCTAGCTGTCATAGATACCCTGCTATCTTACCGAAAACTGGGGGCAATTGAAACTTTTAACCCAAGCTGTGCTTGTAATTTTTATCACCGGTCACCGTAAAACCACCCACTTCAGGGGGTGGATATAAGGCGACACACACTGTCGTGATCAGTACTTAAAGTATTGCAAGTTAAAATTAACCTCGCCATACTAACCCTATGAAAACCCTCAAGCTACGCAT
>NZ_CAJHBH010000038.1:0-27104 GCF_904846585.1 Psychrobacter sp. H7-1 | reverse complement strand
TGTCTGGAATCCTTTTATGCGTCTCATTAATAGCGTCTTGTAGTCTCATAGTAAAATAGCCCATCTACTTATTAGATGGGCTATTTTATTACTTTTATTGAGTTTTTGCCTTAACTGACTGGCATTACTGACCTAGGTCAGCGTTTTTTTATTAGTTAGCATAAGTTATGGGTTATCTATAGTGCCCGACCCTAGCTTTAGACATGGGCTGGGGTTGGGCACCAATAATTAGGCGTGAGGGGTAATCGCTGGCATTAAGTCATTAAAGGTGCGGCCACTGGCCACTTCACCAATGGCATGCATCTTCCACTCACCATTATGGCGATAAACTTTGGCCATAATCATAGCGGTATGATTGCCTTGAGAGGACAAGTTATAGCGCGCCACCTCAGCATTGTTACCTGCATCGACGATACGGCAATAAGCGTTTTCAACGGTAGAGAAGTTCTGACCGGTAAAGCTATTGACCGTAAACACCAATGACTTGACATGGGCTGGGATTTTGCTCAAATCCACATTAATGACCTCATCATCACCATCACCGGCACCCGTGCGGTTGTCACCGGTGTGCAAGATACTGCCATCTTTAGAGCGCAGTTGATTGAACCAGATGGCATCAACTGGCTGCTTGTTATCATCAAACATAATGCATGAAGCATCCAGATCAATGCTGTCACCGCCGCCTGACCCACCGCCACCAAATAATGCGCCTAAAAAGCCGCCTTTTTTTGCAGGGGCAGCAGAGCCGGCAACATCCCAGCCTAAGCCCATTTTAATTTGAGTTAGCGTACCACCGGCTTCTTTGCTCAGTGAAATCTTTTGTCCTTTTTGCAGATTAACTGCCATGTTACTTATCCTTGATATATGAATTTATGCAGGCGTGATGGCTGTAAATGTCAGCGTTATAAAATATTATCTAAAAATCCGCCACTGCCACCGCGTCCGCCTGAGCTACTGCCCAAAATGCTTTGTACCCAGCCTCGATAGGTGTCTCGGTTACGTGAACAGATGATGACCTTACCTTGACCTGAGAAATTTAGCACCATCCCCTCGCCACTGGTGACGGAGTTGATGATATTACTCATAAAGCCTTTTTTCTTACTGGTTGAGACCGATAAACTGTACTGCAGATTAGAGTCCCAGCACACCACATGACCATTGTCGATGACCACATCTTTGCCGGGCGTCACCTCAATCTCAAATAAAGAGCCAAAGCCTGAGACCACCAGCTGACCTTGGCCTTGGGTCTGCATCACCACAAATCCGCCGGTGTCACCGAATACCGCACCACCTAAGTTGCGCTGGATATTGGCCTTTACTTCAACCTCTCGGGTAGCTGCCACAAAGGCGCCATCACTTAATGTATATTGCTGAGGGCCAATATCCAAAATCTGCATGTCACCATCTAAGGTGGGGGCCAATAAGCAGTCCCCTTCCCCATTTGTGGCAGCAATCTCTTGTTGAAACAGTGATTCATCATTGGCAAATCGGCGCATCAAAGACTGCATCAGACCGCCTTGCAACTTACCCTTTAGCTCAAGATTATTCTCCATCATAACCATCGCATTGGCTTCACAATAAATAGAGTCTCCAGGCTTTAAATTACAATGTAAAAATGGCTCAATTGTGCCAATGAGACTAAAGGTTGCCGCCATGATACTGTCCTTTTACGCCGTTCTTTTACTCAATTGGCTTAGACACAGGCAGACACCTCTCTAAGCGTTTATCTATCTGCTGACTCGTGTATTAAATCGCAACACCATAAGAGGCCGCTAATGGACCTAGACCACCGCTGAAACCTTGACCGACTGCACGGAATTTCCACTCACCGTTGTGGCGATAGATTTCACCAAAAATCATAGCGGTTTCGGTGCTGCCATCTTCTGATAGATCAAAGCGAGCAATTTCAGTCGCGCCATTGTCGTTCACTACACGAATAAAGGCATCGGCTACTTGACCGAAGTTTTGGTTGCGGGCTTGACCTTCATAGATAATGGCACAAACCGCAATTTTAGACACATCGCTAGGCACACGAGTTAGGTCTACTTTGATGGCTTCATCATCACCATCACCTTCACCCGTGCGGTTGTCGCCTGTGTGCTCAACTGAGCCATCACCTGATTTTAGGTTGTTAAAGAAGATAAAGTCTTGGTCGTTACGTACTTTACCTGCATCGTTTAATAAAAAGGCGATGGCATCTAGATCGAAGTCTTGGCCGTCTGTGGCGCGTGGATCCCAGCCTAAGCCGATGGTGATATTGGTAAGACCAGGGGCTTCTTTTGATAAGTTAACGTTGCCGCCTTTGGTTAAGCTAATAGCCATGATATTGTCCTTTATTGTTGTTTAGGGGTTATTTAATTTGTTATCGCTTATTAATAAGGATTAACTTCGCTCACGTGTGATGCTGCCCGCATTCAAAGTACTCAAACGGTAGACTTTAAAAAACGAGAGCCGAAACTCTCGTTAACTATACTAACTGACTGGCCGATAAGCAAGACGATTTACCAAAACCCTAAAGGGCTGTTAGACCCTGTTATAAAGCCGTCTTTATTGCGCTTCATGGCATCCATGTTTTGGGTGTCTATCACTTATCGATCCATTACCTCTACTCAAACAAAGCGCTTAGATTTTGCCCGCTTGCTCCAGCTTTTTAAATCTAATAGAGGCCACAACTGCCCAAGCAATAAAGGCAATACCAATTAGACCAGTTACAATCTCTGGCACGTGGAACTTCATAGACAGCAGCATAATCACAGCTAGTGCCCCAATGGCATAATGCGCACCGTGTTCAAGATAAACGAACTCATCAAGCGTCCCTTTTTCGACCAAAAAGATGGTCATTGAACGCACGAACATGGCACCGATGGCCAGACCCAACATGATGATAATCACATCATTGGTAATGGCAAACGCACCAATAACGCCATCGAAACTAAAAGACGCATCCAGCACTTCAAGATATAAGAATCCGGCAATACCGCCCTTCATCACTGCGCTACCCACGTTACCCGAACCGTTACTTGAGTTGGCAACGGTGCCATCTTCTAACGCTTCTTCAGCCTCTTCTAAGTCGCCCTCAAGCATACCTGAGACCACTTGAACACCTAGGTACACTAAGATACCCCACACACCGGCTATTAACACCGCTAGGGTTTGTTCTTCATGAACCCAAGACAATGAAATCATTAAAATAGCCAGCGCCACAAACACGCTCATGGCATCCACTTCACCAAACTTCGCCAGACGTCTTTCTAGCCAATCAAACCAGTGCACGTCTTTGTCATCAAACAAGAAGTTTAAGAACACCAGTAGTAAGAACATGCCACCAAAGGCGGAAATCTCTGCATGGTGCGCCATCAATTTGGCTGAGTACTCTGTTGGGTTGTATAAAGCTAGGTTGATAACATCCATCATACCCATGTCAGCGGTCACTGCCACAATAACAATAGGGAACACCAGACGCATACCAAATACCGCGATTAAAATACCGACGGTTAAAAATATCATTTTCCAAAACTTGTCCCAATGCTTAAGCACTGAGGCGTTGACCACCGCATTATCAAAAGATAAAGAGATTTCCATCACTGCCAAAATAGCCGTAATGGATAAAGCAGAGATCAGCCCGCCCATACCGCCATGCGAGTAGCCCCACCAGGCGGCCACTATTAGGGCAAGCGTTGTAAAAATAAAATCGAAATAAAAATGTCTCATTACCTATCCTGTCGTAAAAGCTTATTGTCTGTACTAGGTTCTTCAACCTAAAGATAGGCGTTCAAGTGACCCCTTTATGCGCTTATATGCAGCGCATAAAGGGGTTTCAGGGTGCGTATCTCTACCCACCTATAATCTAACCATGATAATGGGTTTAGATTACAACACCATAGTTTTGACACATCGCTTGTAAACCGCCGGAATAACCTTGTCCGACGGCGCGGAATTTCCACTCGTTATTATGCCGATATACTTCACCAAACACCATGGCTGTTTCAACAGAATAATCCTCAGCCAAATCAAAACGAACCACCTCTACGCCCGTCTCTTCATTGACCACACGGATAAAGGCGTTGGCAACTTGGCCAAAGTTTTGATTGCGTACTTGGGCGTCATGAATGGTGACGGTTACCACCACCTTGTCCACATCTGCAGGCAGGCGAGACAGATCTACTTTGATCACCTCATCATCACCATCACCTTCCCCAGTACGGTTATCACCGGTGTGCTCAACGGCGCCGTTGTCTGACTTTAATTGGTTATAAAAGATGAAGTCATGATCGCCGCGCACACGTCCTGTATTATTTAACAAAAATACGCTGGCATCCAAGTCAAACTCAGCACCTGATGTCGCTCTTTCATCCCAGCCTAATCCAACTAAAAGTTTGTTTAAATTAGGGTCAGTTTTTGTCAGGGATAAGTTCCCGCCTTTACTTAACGATAACGCCATAACCATATCCTTATATACTGTCGTTTATTATCAGTGATTATCTTTACACTAAGCCTAATGCCCCTGATACTGGGTCTGATAGATGGGTCTGTGCCCAACGGCAAGCCACAGGCTCAGTGCACGCTTTATGATGGCCTATCGTAACGTTTTAAGGGCTCAATAAGCAAGGCTAATAAGCTTAAATGCTAACTAAATAATACAATTTAAATTAATAATATAGCCCCCACTGTCACCACATGGTAGGCTCTAATACCCTCTAGCGTTAACTGTTGGCTAAACCAAATTTAGGCCAACAAAATACCTGATACTGTAGTACAGTTTAAGTTTTTATCGGGATGCTGATGCTCATGAGCTATAACAAAAATATTCTACTTATCGGTGGCACCAGTGGCATAGGCAAAGCACTCCTTGAACGGCTCAGTACCGACCATAAAGTCACAAAAATATTTGCCACTTATCACCGCCATAAGCCTGATAAAAATACGACAGGTAAGGTGGTATGGCTTAACATGGATGTCCGAGAAGAGGGCAGTATTAAACAGGCAATTGCTGATATCAACCGTCAAACACAGCATATCGACTGGGTCATCAATGCCGTAGGCTTATTGCATACAGATACCAATCAACCTGAAAAAGCCGTAAGGCAGCTTGATGCAGAGTTTTTTTTACAGAACATGACGCTCAATGCCCTACCCAGCTTATTGATTGCTAAACACATTAAATCCTTATTAAAAGCGGGCACCCCCAGTGAATTGCATCCGGCTATTTATGCCACTATTTCAGCACGAGTGGGCAGTATCAGCGAGAATGAATTAGGCGGCTGGTATAGCTATCGAATGAGCAAAGCGGCATTAAACATGGGTATGAAGACCCTATCCATTGAATGGCAGCGCACGCTAAAAAATGTTTGCGTCGCTGTCATTCAGCCAGGCACGGTTGATACCCCTTTATCCAAGCCCTTTCAGGCCAATGTGGCCAAAGACAAACTATTTACGCCTGATGCGTGTGCAAAGCATCTACTAAAAGTGTTGAATGAATTAACGGTAGAGGACACCGGCTGCTTTATCGATTGGGCTGGTAAAACCATCGCCTGGTAACTTAGAGAGATGCTAACTGAGAAAAATCATAGCTCGGCAGTTAATAAGCGGCGGTCATTCAACAAATTAATACAGTCTGTCACCCTTACACTGCTTTGGCTGTAATAAAGCCACTGACGTTAGGCGTTAAATTAGCTAGCATAGTGTTACGACGCCTTATTTTATAACCCATAACCTCCTCAATAGATAATCAGTTGCGCCCTTATGACCTCACACACCACGCCGACGCCATCCTCAAAGCCGTTAAACCCTTATAATAACCTAGGTAGCAAATCTGTACAGCGCAGTTGGTGGCGCAGCTGGATATATCCATTGCTGTTTTTATTGGCCATGGTGCTGTCACTATCGACCTACCTGACCCTCGACTCTATTCAGCAATCAGTACGTGATTACGTGACTGACAATCAGCGCGCTTTGGTCGGTGGTGACTTGATCTTGGAGAGCAAGCAGGCGTGGACACCACAAGTTTTACAAAAGGTTGAGCAGTTTGAGGCGCAGTCTGCTGACCAAAAAGTGGTCTACGATTATCAGTTTAATGCCATGATCTCGAGTGTATCTGAGCCAAAGGCTGCTCAGACGCTCACCCAAAATCAAGTTATCCATCACGCCGCTGCTGAATCTGCAGCACATACCCTCCTTGCCCGTATTAAAGCCGTATCTTCAGACTATCCCTTGTATGGTGAGGTGGAGCTGGCCTCGGGCAAACCCTTGTGGCAACAGCTGACCCCGCATAGCGTGGTGGTCGAGACCCAAGTATTGACTGGGCTTCATCTTAAGATAGGCGATACGGTCAAGATTGGAGAGGGATTATTTACCATAGCCGATGAACTGATCACTGAGCCAGATCGCCCGTTGACTGCCTTTGGGTTTGGGGCACGGGTACTGATGGCCGACACTGATTTGGCCATTACTGGTCTAATGGGACAACGCAGCCGAGTCGATTATCAGATTGAACTTGCCGGCTCTGAACCGGCCATTGTTGATGAAAGACAACAGCTTGAGGCGCTATTGGGCGATACCTCCGAGGTTAAGATTACCGATGCCAATGAGGCGGATACCTCAGTGACCCAAGTGTCCGATAATGTGCTGATGTTCTTAAAACTGCTGGTCATCGCGGTGCTGTTTTTATCCGCGGTGGCGCTACTAAGTGTGGTCAAAGCCTTTGTGAGTTTACAGCAAAATGCCAATGCCATACGCCGTGCTCTAGGCGAATCTATTAGCGACATCAAGCACAGCTACTACCGTGTATTCATTGCCATGGCGGTGTTGGCTTGCCTCGTCTCAGGCCTCTTAAGCTTGGGTATGCTAAAAGTTGGGGCTCAATATCTGACTGCCATACTGCCGCCGGATGTAAATCTGTCGATCAAGCTGATTAGCTTGATAAAAATCAGCATAGTTGCCCTAGTTATTACCTTATTGGTAGTGCAGCACAGTCTTTATTCGGTCATGCACACCAAGCCATCTGCTGTCTTAAAGCAAGCCACCGCTAACAGCCGTCAGCATCCGCCGATTTATTGGTATGGTTTGGTGTTGCTGGCAAGCTTTGGGCTAATGGCCTATGAATTTGGCTCATTATTAAATGGGCTACAAGTACTGGGTGGTATGATGCTGCTGGCTGCCAGCTTTTGGCTGATAGGTAAAGGCTGGCTGTGGCTGTTGGCAACGCTTGCCAGCAATGGCTTATTTGGCAAAAAAAGCGGCTGGATGGTGCGCACGGCCGTGCACAATTTATCACGTAAAGGCAATCAGTCCGGACTGTTCTTTGTGACCTTAGCGCTATCGGTGTCGGTACTGTCGATGATTACTCTGCTTAATGACAGCCTAAATACCCAGTTTGTTAAGGCTTATCCAAAGGATGCGCCTAACTTATTTTTTCTCGATATCCAAAGTGACCAGCACTCAGCGCTAGACAGTATGATTAAAGCGCCCATCACCTATTATCCAGTGGTGCGTGCACGTGTCAGTGAGGCCGGCGGCGTGCCTGCAGCCGATATTGTCGTACCACAAAGCGAGGGCGATGACCCCACTCGGGTATTTAATTTAAGCTATGCCGATTCAGTGATGGAGACGGAGTTTATTACCGATGCGGTTCATCCCAATCAGCTGTATGCGCCACTTGATAAGATGGCCACTGAGGCAGGTGTGGTGCCCTTGTCCATCTTAGATGGTGCAGCCGAGCTATTAAATGTGGGCCTAGGTGATCAGGTGGCTTTTAACATTCAAGGTATCGAGATTGTCGGTCAAATCACCAGTATTCGGGAGCGCTATGAGCGTGGCCCAAGCCCCTTCTTCTACTTTTTATTTCAGCCTGAAATGCTGGCCGATGCGCCGCAAATTCAGTTTGCCACTGCCAGAGTTGACAGTGCGCAAATTCCGCAATTACAAACTGATCTTGCCCGCAAGTTCCCTGCCATTACCACGATAGATGGTGGCGCCATTGCTAAACAGGTACAAGGTTACGTCAGTCAAATGAGCCGTCTGGTGCAGGTGTTTACGCTACTGGCGATTATTACCGGTATTATGGTGCTTATTACCTCACTGCTGTCTACGTCTCAAGACCGTTTGCGTGATAGCGCTTCATTTCGATTATTGGGGATGCAGACGGCAGATTTGTACAAAATTAACATGCTGGAGATTGGCCTACTTGGGGTGAGTGCTGGGGTGTTTGCTGTGGTGCTTGCCAGTGCTACGGCTTATGTACTAATTACCGAGTGGTTTAATCTGCGCTTTAGTGTACCGTGGTTAAGCTTCGGCATTGGCGGCTTGATGTTAGTCGCTGTGCTAATCATCATTGCGGTAAGCTATGTGCGCTTGGTGATTGGGCGTGGTATTATGGCCAGAGTACGAGAGATGGTTTAATAACTAAAGACATCCCTCAAAATATTTTTAGAGGCACTATTAAAGTAAAGCTTAGTGTTATCTAAGCGCTTATTATCATCTAAGCGCCAAAAGGCTACCGGCATCAGTCATGCAGGTAGCCTTTTTTATGGCGTCTTTTATTGTGCTTTTACAGCTTTTGCTATGCCCTAACGTTCTGTGAGCTTACGATTGACAGCCCAATATCACTCCATTTAGCCCGCCTAGTTAGACCCTTTGTTATTTGGCAAGTCACTTGTTAATAAGTCAATATATCCTTGATGCCGCTATGGTAACTTTCTAGTAAGAATAGTGTATATGCCGCGCAAAACTTTAAGATATTTACAACAATGTAAGCACTATTTTAGTTATGTTTCATAGTAAGCTATGCGCAATTTTGGTCAGTGTTATCTTAACTACAATTTCAAAACTTATTGGTATATTTGGAGGAGGTTTATGAGTTTAAGAAACACGAGGAACAACTATGGATCTATTGCAAAGTGGATGCACTGGATTATGGCGTTCGCCTTTATTGGCGCCTATGTGGCTGTTTATTTTCGTCATTGGTTCACGGTAGACGAGACCCCTATTAACTGGACGGCACTACAGTTGCATTTATCATTTGGTGTGGTCGTCGGTACGCTGATTATCTTTCGCATATTGTGGCGTCTAAATAATATTCAGCCTGATGAAGAGCCTGGCAGTAAGCTGGCACACTTGAGCGCACATTTGGGTCACTTTGGCTTGTATGCGGTTATGATTATCATGCCTTTAACGGGTTATCTCGGTGCCAAAGTAGATACGGAGTTTTTTGGTCTATTTGTTATCCCAAGATTTGAGAGCACCTCTATGTTCCAAGACTTTATCGCACCGACTTGGAATTTAACTTATGAAGAGTTTGAGGTACCATTTGACTTTCTTCATAAAGAGATTGTTGGTAAATGGCTGGGCTGGATGTTGGTCATTGGTCATATCTTAGCAGCGCTATATCATCACTATGTCAAAAAAGATCGGACCATTATCAAGATGACGCGTGGAAAAGACTAATCGCTGTTCTTGTGGACAGTTTTTGCTGACTGTCTTTGCGGACCATCAAGCTCTGTCAGTGACTTGGTGTTATACATCAAAAAGCCGATTATCCTAAGAATAATCGGCTTTTTTGTGACAGCTTATGCGATTAAAATGGCTATGCTAATACTAGCACCATCTGCTAGCACCAGCAGCTATCACTCATTGCCATATCTATCTATGCTATCTATCAAACGTCTATCTATCAGTGCTATCTATCAGTCAAATGTCTTGGTTTGCGTCGGCTCTGGCGCTTGTAGGGATGGCGTGGCAGGTAATATGACAGCGCTGCGGAAGTATTTTGATTTACCATCAACCGTTTTATTAACCATGTCGACCACATCCTCGATGACATCATCATATAGACCATGCTGCAACTCTGCTTCAAATGAGGTCAAAGGATGCTTACGTGTGGCAACTCGAACATCTGTTACGCCTTGCTTGGTATAAAAGATATTTACGCTGCCATCACTATTGAGCACACAATTAAGTTGTCCATCGTCCACTTTGAGCTGAATACGCTCTGGCATAAAAATATAGTCTTCAACGTCAGTTAATTGTTTTTCTACTTCTTTTTTAAATAATGATTTTAAATCAAACACAGCCACACTCCTAAGTTTTTTATAAGATTCATTTTATTAATCTATCTTACAAAAGATGTGGCTTGTTTTAGGTTATCAAGTGTAAAACTACGTTTAACATTGGCAAGTTAAACAGTACCTAGGTTACCATTTGCCCCGTCAACCACTGCTCAAAGTCAGTGATTTGTGTTATCCAGCTTGACTCTGAGCCTGCCGCTGGCTGCTGTTTTAAGTCATTCAATCTAGATGTGACGGCATCAACAGTGTATTTTGCACCTGTCAGTGCCTGCTTTAGCGCCTCAATCAGCTCAACATTGAGGGCATCTGAGAAAATCACCACCTCTGTCATGATCGCCTGCGCCACCTCTAAGTGCAGATCAATGATGCCCCACTCAAAGCGGGTCTCGATATGGTGATTAAATTGTGGGGTTTTGCCAAAGCGCCAGTCCCAGTCGGCCATCTGCTCATAGTATCTATTAAGATGAGGCTCCTGCTTTAAGGAATCCTCATCTAATTCCTCAATCTCTACGGTTTTGCCATAGTAGTCACAAAACGCCTCAATGATCGCCTGTGATAGTGACTCGTGAGTGATGCTGTCATTAAACTCTACCAGATTTGCCACTCGAGAGCGGACCGACTTGATGCCTTTGGCTTGCAGCTTTAACGGATGCGGATTAAGGTAATCGCCAAGCTTTTGCATATTGGCATTGACCAGTAGTGTGCCATGGTGAAAGCTGCGGTCAGTGGCGTGCTTAAAGGCACTGCCTGAGATTTTACGATCGCCCACTTGCATATCATTGCGCCCCGATAAGCTGGCCTCAATACCCAATTTTTTTAGTGCATTGATTATGATGTCAAAGTTGGCCTGCTGATCATAGCCGTCTTTGGGTGATAAAAAAGTGAAGTTGGTATTGCCCAAATCATGGAAGACGGCCCCGCCCCCGCTTTGACGGCGCGCTAAATACACCCCATCTTCTGCCATTTTGTCGGTTTTGCACTCCACCCAAGGGTTTTGTGAGCGGCCGATAACCACAGTTTCGCTATTGCGCCATAAAAACAGGGTGTGTGAATGGGCATCTAGCTCTTGGAATATCCAATCTTCGGTGGCCAAGTTAAACCACGGATTGGTCACAGAGGATTTTAAAATACGAAGTTTAATGGGCAAGGTCACAATGCCCTCCTTAAGGGGTCGACGACGAGAAGTCTTGTTGAAGGATATAGGCCATATTACGCTCAGCAAGCCCAGTAATAAAGACATAAGGGTTAACCCCAGCACTGCCAGGAATAAGCGCCCCGTCTTGCACATATATATTGCGATGGCCTTTGACACGGCCCAATTCATCTGTGGCCTTGCCAAGCACACAGCCACCTAAGGGATGATAGCAGAAGTCGTCCCCAAAACCTTGGTTAAACAGTAAGCTTGATACCCGCCCACCATTCGCCTGAGCCAATTTTTCAATCAGCTCTTTTGCGGCATTCACTGAATACTCATTTTGTGAGCGTTTCCAATTAAGTTTTACGCTTTGCGAGGCTTTATCATAATAATAGTGACCACGCTCTGGGTTATCGGTAATTGCCAAGTACAAGGTGGTCCAAGTCTCAAGACCCAACGGCAGCGGTGCCAATTCGGCAAATATCTTGTACTTTGATCCGCCTCTATCACCATCCCACATGTTGATCCCTTTAACCGGAATGGTGGACTGAATCTTACCTGCAGCATGTACAAAATTGCGGCCGGTCATGATATTACCATTGGGCCCCCAATGCTGCCCAATGTGCTCATTAAGCTGAGTCAATTTACCCTGAGCTTGGCTCTTTAGCAGCAGCTCTGAGGTGCCGGTACTGCCGGCATTCAAAAACAATTTATCACAGGTGTAATATTCTATGGCATCAATGCCGCCGGTTTTATTGAGTACCTGCACCTCAAGTCTTAGTTGATGGTTATCAAGTGCTTGAATGCTATTAACTTTACGTAGGGTTTTGACACTGACATTACCGGTAGCTTCTGCCTGTTTAAGATAGGTCAAATCCAAAGAGTACTTGCCTGCATTATTGCCATAGATCACCTCACCGCCTAAAGCCGATGGGTACACCTCCCCTTTTGCCTCTTTTTGCATATAGTCAAAGTCATAACTATTGCCAAAAAACTCCGTAGTTAGCCCCGCTTTATCAGCCTGACGCTCAGCGGCGCGCGTATATTCATAGTGCTCAGAGTTATTAAAAAAGTCTTCGGGAATTTTACTGACCTTTAAGGTCTTCATAGCACGCGGAAAAAAAGTTTCATACATTTCATTGGCATCAATCCAAGGAAAGGTCTGCTCAAAATGTGACCGTCTAGGCTCAATAGCAATCGCTCCATTGACAATCGAGCCGCCGCCATAGGCCCGACCTGCAAACACCTTCATGTCATCATACTCAATCAAATCGAGCACCCCAGGATATTTTTTAATAGGAATGGGAATGGGGGCGTTGGGCCAATGACTAAACCAGCTGGAGCGCTCATCAGCGGTAATCATTTTACAAAAGGTATCATGGTTGGGGCTTCTATCCCAGCGCATACCCATCTCAAGGATAAGTACCTTGTGGCCTTGCTCACTCAGGCGCAGCGCTGATACCGCGCCACCATAGCCACTGCCCACAATGATATTACTAAAATGTCCAGCTTGAACTTGAGGCGCCGATAGTGGCTGAGCAGTTTTTGCCAAAGTCTGGCAACCACTTAAAGTAGTCGAAGCGCCCAGACCTAACCCCATGGATTGAATAAATTTACGTCGTTTCATTAAATTGCCCCCTTTTTATTTTTACTCATAACCACAGTGTAACAAGATTTACTTACTGTATTTTGTAGCAAACGTAGTTTTAGCTAACCTAAAGTATCCGGTAATAAGAACCATAAAATCTATGTAAACTATGGCTGTTGGCACACCAAGGGCATCTATGTGAATGAACAGCCATACCCTAAAAATCAGCTCATCGTGTCAAAAAATCAGCCGCGACCGTCATAAATTGCGCTAAAATACCCCGTTACCCCACTGTTGCCAGAGCACATCATGACGCTTCTTGTCCCAGAGTTTAAAACAGATCCTTTTTTTAATCTTGAAGATAACTGGGCTCAAACTGCCCCCAATGAGCTTACCCACTATTATGACCAAGGCCAAGGCGTCCCCCTGCTATTGATGCATGGCTCAGGTATGGGAACTTCAGCAGCCGTTACTTGGTGGCAGAACCTCCCTTTTATCAGCCAATATGCCCGCTGTATCGCCTTTGACTTTATTGGCTATGGCGAGACGCTGAGCGCAGCCAATACTTCGCCCGATACCGCTTACGGCATTCGTCAATGGGGTGAGCATACCCTACGCTTGATGGATGCGCTGCATATCGAAAAAGCTTGGCTTGCCGGCAGCTCGCTGGGCGGCTGGGTGGCACTGCAATTAGCCATTGATCATCCTGAGCGGGTTTGCGGGGTGATATCTATCGGGACAGGCGGTGCAAAGAAGCCAAAACCCGATGCCCGTGCAGCACAGCCTAAACCCAAGGGGCCGCTATCTGCCGAGCTTATCTTGCAAGACTTACAAAAAAATATTCGTAATGACGCCATAATCAGTGACACCTTAGTCAATCTGCGCTATCAAGCGGCGCTAAAAGAGGCCAAGCTCGGTCTGCGCCCCTACCTTATGGCAGCGCGTGATCGGGACCGGGAAGTCTTACTACTGGATTTAGACGCATTGGCTCAGCTGTCTCTACCGGTGCTCTTGGTGCATGGCCGAGACGATAAAGTTGTGCCTGTCGCGCGGAGCCTTGAGCTGCTTGAGGCGATTACAACTGCCGATGCCCATTTTTATAAAGGTGCCGGTCACTGGCCCCATATTGGCCGTGCCGATGAATTTAATGGCCTAATGCGTGATTATCTGGCAGCACATCACTCCCCATCACTTAATAACTAAGTCAGCACATAAGCCGCTCATTTTTCGCTACTTATCACTTAAATAGGCTGTTTATCACTTAAATGGATAGGAGCGCATAAATGGATAGGAGCGAAAAGGGCGGCAAAATCTCAGTTTTTTTAATCGGTATGCCCCTACCGATAGCGCTCATTGTCATCACAGCGTCACATCACTGTATTACGCTTAGGCAGTATCGGCAGTAGGCGGGTTATGCGGTAGCACATCATATATTGACTGTGAAAAAAATCTAAAAATATTTGCTATTTTGTATTGTTTTCTATACAACTTATCTATAGACTTGCGCGTTCTAAAATCAAACCCTCGAACCACCTTCTTGTTAGACCTCTATACGCGATAACTCCTTAATTTTGAGCGTTACAATCTTCGCCACAGTGACGTGGCACCCTTATTTATTAGCTTATTTATCCCACTGCAGGTGACTTAAGTGGCCTACATTAAATGTAGATTCCTCAATCCAGCAGTTGGCTTTGAAGAGATTTTTATATGAAAAAACACGTCGTTATTTTTGAGGCCCGTGGCGGCTCTGACAAAAGCAAATATGGCTATCGCCGTGATACTTACCCTATTATTGAGTCCTTAAAAGCCCGCGGCTGGAGCGCCGAGGTTATTTTTTATAGTGATGAAAATCGTGGTGAAATCTATCGCTATACCATTGATAAAGCCGATGCTTATGTGAGCCGAATTAATCCAGGCAACCTCAAAGATGAAACCGGTTATTTTCAAATGCTACGTGAATTGGTGCATCAGGGAGTCAAAGGCTTACCGCATCCTGATGTGATGATTAATTATGGCGCAAAAAATGTGGTTGAGCGTCTAAAAGGCACCTCTTTGGTTCCAGAAGATGTGTACTGCTATTATGACTATGATGCACTAAAGCACCAGTTCCCCCAGACTTTGGCACGGGGTGAGCGTGTGCTAAAGCAAAACCGCGGCTCAACCGGTGAAGGCATTTGGCGCGTGCAGTTAAAAGACCCAAAAAAATACAAAGACCTGGCAGAGATCCCTGAAGATGCACTGTTAAAGCTCACCGAAGCTCGGGATAATCATACTGAAGAAAAAACCTTGGGTGAATTCATCGAGTTTTGTTATCAGTATTTAGAGGGCGACAGTGGTCTAATCTTGGACATGCCCTTTTTACCGCGTATCAAAGAGGGAGAGATTCGTGTCCTGATGCTGCGTGATAAAGCGGTCTCTATCGTGCACAAAAAACCGGATCAATCTGCCGATGCCTTCTCCGCCACTTTATTCTCAGGCGCCACCTATCGTTATGATAAGCCTGAGCAGTGGCAGGAAATGGTAGATACGGTGGAGTCGAGCATTCCCATGCTACAGTCACGCTTAGGTGGTTATGCTTTACCGCTGCTGTGGACTGCTGACTTTATTCTTGATACAGATGCCGAGGGCAAAGACGTCTATGTACTGGGTGAAATTAACTCCTCTTGTGTCGGTTTTAGCACCCATTTAGAGCTATCGGAGAATATTGCAGATGAGATTATGAATTTGATTGAAGCTGAAAGTGTGATCAACAGCCGCTTCCCAGCCTTTACCATCTAATCACCCCCACCCTTTATTTCTAAAAGGCCGTTACTCTCAGTAGCGGTCTTTTTTTGTGTCCGATTTTGTAATTTATGAAGCATAACTTCATTTAAAAATGGTTAAATAAATATTAAATTAACAGTGTGAAGTTTTGTTTCTGTTGTTTATAAAAGTTTACTAACCGCTATTTGCGCCAATTTTCTATGTTAAACTGCCTTTTGCTACTGGTTTTTTTCTAAATTTATGACCATTGTTATCATTAAATATGACCATTGTTATCATTAAAATTAAGGGACAGCTATGAACAATAACTTTAAAAAGAAGAACTTAATATTGTTTGCGGGGGCGGCCAGCGTTTTATCCGCTTGCGCCACTCAGAGCACACCGCAAGGCTCATATAATACGCTGCAATCTGCTGATATGATTGTTACTAATGCCAAAGTGGCCGTCATGGATGATAAGCGCACTACGGCTGAAGCCATTGCCGTAAAAGACGGTAAAGTGCTGCGTACCGGTAGCGCTGCTGAGATTTTACGTCTAAGAGATGCGCATACTCAAGTTATTGATGGTCATGGCAGAACCTTAATCCCTGGTCTAAACGACTCTCACCTACATATTACTCGTGGCGGCCGTTTTTATAACTCTGAGCTACGCTGGGATGGGGTGACCTCATTAAAAGAAGCACTGCGTATGCTAAAAGAGCAAGCAGAGCGTACGCCTAAGGGACAATGGGTTCGAGTTATTGGGGGCTGGTCACCGTATCAATTCGAAGAAAAGCGGATGCCAACCATTGAAGAGATCAATGAAGCCACGGGTGATACACCTGCTTTCGTCTTATATTTATACAGCCGAGGCTGGCTGAACAAAGCGGGTATGAAGGCATTAAATATCGACCGCAATACGCAACCACCAAATAATGACAGCCGCTATGAAAAAGATGCCAACGGTGATCCAACTGGGGTGCTATTGGCAGAGCCGAATGCGATGATTCTATATCAGGTGATCGGTAAAATGCCACAGCTGTCTGAAGAAGAGATGATCAACTCTACCAAGCACTTTCATCATGAGTTAAACCGCTTTGGTCTGACCAGTGCCATTGATGCAGGCGGCGGTGGTCATACTTTCCCAGATGACTATGAAGCGTCAAAAGCATTGGCCACCAGTGGTGATTCGTCGTTACGCATCTCTTACTATTTGTTCCCACAAAAAGCAGGTGAAGAAAAACAAGCCTTTGAAAAATGGATGGCCAATAATAAAGCATCTGTGAATGAAGATATCGCCCACGACCATGGCTATGAGTTAAAAGGTGGCGGGGAATATATGACGTGGGCCGCTGGAGACTTTGAAAACTTCTTAGCCGATAAGCCGTTGATTAAAGACAATGAAGGCTGGCGTGAAGCCACCAAAGAAATCATCCAAATGCATGTTGATAAAGGCTGGCCATTTAGACAGCATTCTACTTATGGCGAGAATACCAAGCTGATCGTTGATTTGGTTGATGAGATTGACCGTGAAAATAACGGCAAAATCAAAAATGAGATGCGCTGGGCAATTGACCATGGCGAGACCATTACTGACGAAACCCTACGTGAAATCAAGCGCTTGAATGGTGGTGTTTCGGTACAAGACCGCATGGCGTATGCAGGCGAGTATTTTGTTGAGCGTTATGGTGCACAAGCGGCTAAGACTACCCCGCCATTTAAGAAAATCTATGACATGGGCATTCCATTAGGCTCAGGAACAGATGGGACTCGCGTCGCCAGTTATAACCCATGGATATCTCTATATTGGATGACGACAGGTAAGACAGTCGGTGGCATGAAGCTGTATGACAAAGACAACCTATTAGACAGAGACGATGCGCTAGAGGTGTACACCAGTGGCAGTGCTTGGTTCTCAAATGAAGAGGACGTCAAAGGCAGCCTAGAACCGGGTAAATATGCAGATTTCGTTCTGCTCTCTGACGATTACTTTACAGTACCAGAAGAAAAAATTAAGGGTATTGAGTCGGTATTAACTGTGGTAGGTGGCAAAATAGCATATGGCGCTGGCGAATATAATAAATTAGATCCGCAGTTACCAGCAGTCATTCCTAGCTGGTCTCCTGTTAAATACTATGGCGGCTATCACAATGCGCAGAAGCCTGTGGCTAAGTAGCAGATAACCCTCCAATTGATGACTAAAGTCGGTCTACCGCGTAGGCCGATTTTTAACTCGTCACATTGAACTTGCAGGAGAGAAATCAAATGCCGTATTTAATAGAATCAATTGACCTTATTGCTAAGATAGTTGAGTTTATCGGCGTCATGATCATGTTTATTGGGCTGATATTGGCTTTTTATAAGGCAGCCATCTCTTCGAACAAGTTCAGTCATGACACTTATCTAGGCGTTCGTCAAGGGGTGAGTAAATCCATCTTATTGGGCTTAGAGGTGCTTATTGCCGCTGATATTATGGCCACTGTGGTTACCGAGCCAACCTTGCGCAGTGTGGTGGTATTAGGGGTGATTGTCATCATTCGCACCTTTTTGAGCCTGTCTTTACAAGTAGAATTAGAAGGCCGCTTTCCTTGGCAACATAAAAACACCCCGCAAGATAAAGAGTAGCGTAGGCTACTCTCCCCCATAGCTTGGTTTCATTAGTTGATTTTAATAGTCATAATCGCAACTAAGCCTCCACCTAATAGCGATCTACACTATTGATGCTGACTTGATCATCGCTAATGCATAGGCTCGGGTCGGCTTTAGCAGTATTTGTTACGATTTCACCACGTTGACACAACGCTGTAGGTCTTAATAACTGTCGCTAAATTTGTTATGTTAGTAGAAGTGATAAATGGCAAAAAAAAGCCACTTATTACTAACCGCTTGTCGTCATACTTATCATAGGTATCACTTTATCACAGGCATCACAGCCACTTTTATGATAAATACGTCACAAGCTCACTATTATTTAACGCTTATAAGCTTATCTAAGGCCTTATAAGTGAAGCTTAAAAAACTTCGGCTAAGGAATAGCCCAACACGACTCACAGAAGAGTACGCAGTTAGCCACCTTACCTATCAATGACTTAATACTATAAAAAAGTTAATAACTAGAAAAGGAAGCCATCATGAGTGATATTTTTAACGTCAAAGACAGCTTAACTGTCGCTGGCAAAGACCATGCCTACTATAGCCTACCCAAACTGGCTAAAAAATACCCCAATATTAACCGTCTGCCTTACAGCATGAAAGTGGTGTTAGAGAACCTGCTGCGCAATGAAGATGGTGGACAGTCTGTGGGTGAGAACCATATTGAAGCAGTCGCCAACTGGGACGCAGGCGCTGAGGCCTCAAAAGAGATTGCCTTTATGCCGGCGCGTGTAGTGCTACAAGACTTCACGGGCGTGCCCTCTGTTGTAGACTTGGCAGCCATGCGTGATGCGGTCGTCAAGCTTGGCGGTAAAGCCGATCAAATTAACCCTTTTATTCCCAGTGAACTGGTCGTTGACCATTCGGTACAAGTCGATGTCTACGGCCGTGAAGACTCATTGGATTTAAACGAGAAAATCGAATTTAAACGCAACAATGAGCGCTATGAGTTTTTGCACTGGGGAAAAAACGCCTTTGAAAACTTCGTAGTTGTCCCACCAGCCACCGGTATTGTGCACCAAGTTAACCTTGAGTATTTAGCACGTGTGGTGATGGCCAGTGAACAAAACGGTGAGCTCACCGCTTATCCAGATACCGTCTTTGGTACCGATAGCCACACCACTATGATTAACGGTATTGGCGTGCTGGGCTGGGGTGTGGGCGGTATTGAGGCGGAAGCTGCGATGCTCGGACAGCCCTCCTCTATGCTGATCCCGCAAGTGGTTGGCTTTGAGATGACAGGCAAGCTACAAGAAGGGGTTACCGCCACTGACTTGGTACTGCGTGTGGTCGAAATGCTGCGGGCACATGGTGTGGTTGGTAAATTCGTTGAGTTCTATGGCGAGGGCTTACACAGCATGCCGCTGGCGGATCGTGCAACGATTGCCAACATGGCGCCAGAGTACGGTGCCACTTGTGGTATCTTCCCTATTGACCAGATGGCCATTGACTATCTGCGCCTATCGGGCCGTGATGAAGCACAAATTGAGCTGGTAGAGCAGTATGCTAAAGCGCAAGGGCTGTGGCACGATGCCGATACCCCAGCGGCCACTTACTCAAGTAACCTACATCTAGACTTATCTACTGTACAGCCTGCACTGGCCGGTCCAAACCTACCACAGCAGCGCATCAACTTGGCAGATATGCATCAAAAATTTGGCGAAACGCTGCATGCCATGACAAAAGATCGCGCCTCAGAAAAAGAAGGCAAAGTACGCTTTGATGAAGAAGGCGGTGAGCAAGAGCAGGCTGAGCGTCTGTCTGCCAAACCGAAGGTGTTCTCAAGCATTGATATCGATAACAAGACTCATCAACTACATGATGGCTCCTTGGTTATCGCTGCCATTACCTCTTGTACCAACACCTCAAACCCTGCGGTTATGATTGGTGCTGGTCTGGTGGCCAAAAAGGCAGCGGCCAAAGGTCTAAAAGCCAAGCCTTGGGTAAAAACCTCTTTGGCTCCAGGCTCAAAAGTGGTCACTGATTATCTAGAAAAAACCAAACTGATGGATGAGCTTGAAAAAACCGGCTTCTACTTAGTCGGCTATGGTTGTACCACCTGTATCGGTAACTCAGGCCCACTTTTAGAAGCGGTTGAAAAAGGCATTGAAGAGAACAACCTAGTGGCCGCTGCCGTGTTATCGGGTAACCGTAACTTTGAGGGTCGTATCCACTCGCATGTCAAAGCCAGCTATTTGGCGTCTCCACCGTTAGTAGTGGCTTACGCTCTAGCAGGTACGGTTGATATTGACTTGACCACACAGCCTCTAGGTCAAGACCAAGAAGGCAATGATGTGTTCTTAAAAGACATCTGGCCGACCTCAGCTGAGATTAACGAGCTCATTGCCAATAACATTGATGCTGAGATGTTCCGCAAGAACTATGGTGAAGTATTTAACGGTAGTGAGGCTTGGAACGCCATAAGCTCAGCCGATAGTCAGCTATATCCTTGGAGCGATGAGTCGACCTATATCAAGAACCCACCGTTCTTCGATGACATGACCATGGAGCCTGAAGGCATTAAAGACATCACAGGCGCGCGTATTTTGGGTCTGTTTGGTAACTCAATCACCACAGATCACATCTCACCTGCGGGCAATATCGATCCTAATTCACCAGCGGGTAAGTACTTACAACAGCGCGGCGTACTGCAAGCAGACTTCAACAGCTATGGCTCACGCCGTGGTAATGATGCGGTCATGACTCGAGGTACTTTTGCCAATATCCGTATCAAAAACAAAATGATGGGCGGTAAAGAAGGCGGCTACACTTATTACTTCAGCGGTGATAAGGCCACCTTGGAACAGGGTGAAGAGATGGCCATCTATGATGCGGCGATGAAGTACAAAGAGGACAAACGTCCTTTGGTGGTCTTAGGTGGTGAAGAATACGGGTCAGGCTCTAGCCGTGACTGGGCTGCTAAAGGTACTATTTTGCTTGGGGTAAAAGCAGTATTGACCAGCTCATTTGAGCGTATTCACCGCTCAAACCTAGTGGGTATGGGTGTGCTGCCTTTAACCTTCAAAAAAGGCGAAAATGCAGACACTTATAACTTAGATGGCTCAGAGGTGCTCAGCATCACAGGGCTTGAAAATGGTGAAAGCAGAACCGCCACCGTTACTGCCACACGCGCTGATGGTAGCTCTGAGAGCTTTGAAGTCAATGTGATGCTGCAGACGCCAAAAGAGCGTGAATATGTGCGTCATGGCGGTGTATTACACTATGTACTGCGTCAACTGGCAGCAGAAAACCAAGCTTAATGGCTTAACCTTGTACTGATCTTAGTGTGAATAAAAATGCCCGGCCAATTGGTCGGGCATTTTTATTTAGCGATCAATAGGAAATACTTTGTCATAAGCAATGTTATAAAAAAAGGCATAAACCAAATAAAACAGCGCCATTGCGATATCCATAATGAAGGCCTCCCATAAGGTGATACCCAAATACCAAGCAATGATCGGCATAAACAATAACAACAGTCCGCCCTCAAACAACAGCGCATGTAAGATGCGAATAAGGAGGGTTTTGTGGACACTGCCACGCAGCTTAACCATGGCATTATCGAATAATATGTTATAAAAGTAGTTCCAAACTGTGGCAACAATAGAGGCCGCCACAGCGATAACCCCCATGGTATGCAGCTCATAGCCAAACACCCAGCTCCCCAAAGGGGCAAACAGCATCAGCCCTAGAATCTCAAAGCCTAGGGCATGACGGATTCTGTCGTTTCTGCTACGCATTTTTTGTTCAGGTTGTACCGCACTTGTCATTTTTATCCTTTATGGCGCATCATTTTATTCTAAAAACTTTTGGCTTAAGCCGACAGCGGCTTATGGTTGAGAGTAGTTGCAATTGATAGTATCAGTCGTCTTTGTTAAATAAAGGGGTCCAGTGATTAATCACATACAGCATCAGCGGCCAAAAACAGGTATTGATAATATCATGGATACTGGCTGCCAAAATATCGCCCGATAGATTGGGATAACTGTGCCTTAAGTCCAAAAACTCACCCATCAGTGCAAACGCTATGGCCACAAGCAGTGCTAGCTTCAGCCGAGTGCGGTGATACCTGACCCATTTTCGGGTCAGCATCAAGGTTATTAAAAACACGCCGATCCCCACATAGATATGCAGCGCATCTCTCTCAAGTCCGGTAAGCTCAATCACTTTTATTTTAAATTGTTGAAAATCGATCACGTTATCGTCCAAAAGTTGCCTCACTTTTGCCAAGCTCTCTTTATAGCGCAAAAGTCTTCTTCAAGACTTGGCCAGTTGCCCTATGACCTTGAAGGGGAATAATAATGAAGTCGATTAGTATAAGGCAGCGACCCACGAGATGGGTTATGATTTGTTGGGATTTTCTATGTCGGCAAGTAAGCTTGATAGCTAAGTATTTTATACCAGTATTTTTATACAAAAAAATACCCACTGCCGTAAAGCCGATGGGTATTTTGCTATTTTGCTACTTTTCTAGTTTGTGGCTGTTTTTTTAGCTGCTGTCTTTTTAGCTGCGAGCCTGATTGCTATTGGCCTTGTTATTGGGATTGTCATGTTGCCAGTTCGGTTAGATGTTCCATTCAACGAAGTTTTTTAGCAGTTGTAGCCCATCATTGTGGCTTTTTTCTGGGTGAAACTGGGTTGCAAACAGATTGTCTTTTAACACGCTGGCACAAAACGGCTGACCATAATCACACACCGCCGCCACCACAGAGTTATCTTCTGGGGCGCAGTAATAGCTGTGTACGAAATAAAAATGCGCATGCTCATCAATACCTTGCCACAGCGGATGACTCAAATCCATGCCCTCAATGGTATTCCAGCCCATATGAGGAATCTTGATGGTCTCGCCTTTGGGGTCAATCCAGCTAGGGTCAAACTGTTTTACCTGACCTTGCAGGATATCCAAACACTCGGTATGTTCAAACTCAAGCGACTCCGTAAACAGCGCTTGCATGCCGACACAAATTGCCATCACCGGTTTATTAAAGGCCGCTTCTTTGACCACCTCATCAATCCCTTGCTCACGCATCTGTGCCATACAGTCGCGCATTGCCCCCACGCCTGGAAAGACGATTTTGTCTGCTGCACGGATGATGTTTGGATCATTGGTAATAGATACCTCAGCCCCCACCGCAGCCAACGCTTTGCTGGCAGAGTGGAGGTTGCCCATGCCATAGTCTAACAATGCAATTTTGGTCATATAGTTACAATGCCTCTTTGGTAGAAGGTAGCGTGTTTAGCGCACGCTCATCATACTCACAAGCCATACGCAGCGCACGAGCAAAGGCCTTAAAAGTACACTCAATCTGGTGATGGCTATTTTTACCCTTAAGGTTGTCTAAGTGCACTGTCATCCACGCATGGTTAACAAAGCCAAAAAAGAATTCGCTGAATAAATCCACATCAAAATTACCAACGTGCGAGCGGGTAAAAGGAATGTCCATGTGCAGCCCTGGACGACCAGAAATATCTACCACCGCACGGGTTAATGACTCATCTAATGGCGCATAAAAGTGGCCATAACGACGAATGCCCTTTTTGTCGCCCAACGCTTTGGCAAAAGCTTGACCCAAAGTAATGCCGGTGTCCTCGACGCTGTGGTGATCATCAATGTAAGTATCGCCTTTACAGGTGATGTCTAAGTCAAATAGACCATGACGCTTGATTTGGTCTAGCATATGGTCCAAAAATGGCACGCCAGTATCGATTTTACCTTGGCCTGTCCCATCAAGATTGACAGTGACGCTGACTTGAGTCTCAGCGGTATTACGCTCAACACTGGCTATACGATTCGGACGGTTGGCTGGGTTTGAGTGGATTTCAGTAGTCATGGCAAATAGGCTCACTAATAAAATAATAACGAAGAAACAGTCGCCAAATAGCGTCAGGGAATATAGGATATCTTGATGATAGCAAACGCCTTACCTTTAAACCATAGCAAAACTCTATTTGGCCCATACCCATAAGTAATGTTTGCTAAAATAGCCTTATAGATAAAGGCCCAATGAAGATCTTTATCAAAATCAAACCCTTTATTTCTTAATTTGACTAACCTTTGGATGACTGACATGCCACTAGAAGCCGTTGCGATTAACTCCTTTGATGCACCTTTAATGCGTGAAACCAAGCATGACGGCGAGCTGCGCGAGCGTATTGCCAAGCTATATGAAGCACAAAATGCCAATTTGGGCGATTTAGCAGACAGCGAAGCGGTCATGACTTTATTCGAAAAAGCCTTTAAGCGCGGCAATGTGATGTATGTCGGCATGTTTAATGACAAGCCAATTGCCGTGGTCGGCTGCTTCGATGATGGTCAGACCGATACCAAGCGTCTGCAGTATCTGGCACTGCACCCTGAAAATATTAATCGCGGCATTGATGCAAAATTCATTAAATTGGTTTATGATAAGGAAACCAAAAAAGGGGTGCGTCAATTTATGCCCGCCGACACTCAAATTCATAAAATTATGACTGAATATGAGCTAATTCGGGTAAAATCATAAATAAATCGCTTTTTTTTGATATATTTCAAATTATTTATCAAAAAAGGGTTGACAGACCATCGAATATTTAGTTTAATAGCGACCTCATAAAGACGGCTCGATAGCTCAGTTGGTAGAGCAAAGGATTGAAAATCCTTGTGTCGGCAGTTCGATTCTGCCTCGAGCCACCATCTTTATACCGAATACTGCTTTACAGCATAATTAACCCTCAAGCTACTTAGTTTGGGGGTTTTTTTATGGTCAAATGCTTATCTGAGGGCTATACTCTTAAGATACTTGTCACCACAGTGGTGTCTTATGTCACAATTTGACTATAGCCTAGATTACATAAACTTAGACTTACGCAAGCATCCGGAGCTGTACCGTATCGGACGCGGTGAGCAAGGCGTGCTGCTGGTTGAGCCTTATAAATCTGAGATTTTGCCGCACTGGCGCTTTGCCACGCCCGAGGTGGCACTTAAAAGCAGTGATAAAATTTATCAGATGTTTTTAGAGTATCTCGATAACGAGGATTTTGTCGGTGCCGATATGGCGCGCAAGTTTTTGCAGATGGGCTACACCCGAGCCCGACGTTATGCCAATCATAAGGGCGGCAAAAAATACAAAGGCCCAGTTCCTGACGATAAAAAAGGCCAAAGCGGCTCTCATGGACGCGAAGAGCTACCTCGCCAGCCCGAAGACCCCATCAAAGCTGAGTCCGCCCGTATCTTCAAGCACAAGTGGGACTTATGCCGCAGCAACGATACCTACCTTGCTCTAAAAAAAGCGCATAAACAACACTACGAAAAACAGGGATAGCCATCAGTTGCCCCTTAGATTGAGATGATTATGACTATGACCGCAAAAAAGCTGCTTATTTTTGATTTTGACGGCACCTTAATTGATAGCGTGCCTGATTTGGCCGAAGCCACCAATACCATGCTTACCCGTCTTAATAAAACGCCCTATCCCGTCGATATGATTCGCAACTGGGTGGGTAATGGCTCACGTATGCTAGTAAAACGCGCACTGGTAGGCGCTGTAGAGGTCGCTGAGGGTCAATTAACCTCAACTGAGGTAGACCATGCCGAATCGGTATTCTTCGATGCCTATGCGCAAATTAGCGGCCAAAACACCGTTGCCTATCCCCATGTCGATAGCGGACTAAAGCAGCTCAAGCAGGCCGGCTTTACGTTGGCGCTGGTGACCAATAAGCCCATTCAGTTTGTGCCTAAGATTTTGCAATCCTTTGGCTGGCAGTCCCTGTTTGAGCAAGTACTGGGCGGTGACAGCTTACCGGTCAAAAAGCCCGACCCCGCCCCGCTGCTGCAGGTGTGTGAAACCTTAGATATCTCGCCTGAGCAAGCGGTGATGATTGGCGACTCAAAAAATGATATTTTGGCCGGCCAAAACGCCAATATGGATACGCTTGGGCTATCTTACGGGTATAATTACGGCCAAGATATTCGAAGTCTTAACCCCACCGAAGCTTTTGATGACTTTCAAAGCTTGGTGGACTGGCTTATTAAGCATGGCGCATAGCGCTGTGCTGCTTGTTTGTATTTTAACGCTTGTGCTATAGAGCGCTTAGCCGCTGCTATTTTTTGTAATTATTGATACTTAAGGCCCTGATGATGCATAGACCCCCTGCCGATTTATTAGAAAAAGCCAACCACTGGCGTGAAGACATCGCGTTTACTCAAGAGGTGCTGGGTGCACCGATGCACTTCACCACCACTTGGGGTATTTTCTCCCCTGAGAAACTAGATGCCGGCAGCCTGATGCTACTGGATCATATCGACTTCCAAAGCAATGATGATTCTATTGACTTAGGCTGCGGCTATGGCGTGCTCGGCATGACAGCGGCGCGTGAGTGTCCACAAGGTCAGCATACCTTAATTGACAAAGACTTTATGGCCGTAGAATACGCACGCCGTAACTGTCAAAACAATGGCCTGAGCAATGTCGATGTACATTTATCAAATGGCTTTAATCATGTAGATCCCAATAAAGACTTCAGCTTAGTGATGTCTAACTTGCCGGCCAAGGTGGGCAAAGAGCAGCACTATTTATACCTATTAGATGCCTATAGCAAGATGCGCACCGGTGGCCGCTTCTACGTGGTGACCATCAATGGACTGCGTCAGTTTATGAAGCGTGCTTTTACTGAAGTTTTTGGCAATGCCGATAAAGTAAAACAAGGCAAAACCTATACCATCACTCGCGCCATTAAAGAGTAACTAGCACTTAATGCTGCTAATACCCGTTTATCCCACGCCGTTATCGTCCAAGCTAACTGCCCTAGATACTAGATAAGTAGGTGTAATGGACAAAATTCATGCTAAAAAGTAGAAGTTAGTCGCTAATGGACACAATTCATGCTATTTGAGTGACTTTGACCCTAAAAAGTCTTTAATAAACCGCAACTTACGCTGCTCACTTAGA
>NZ_CAJHBH010000037.1:0-27870 GCF_904846585.1 Psychrobacter sp. H7-1 | reverse complement strand
ATAAGTGATAGTAGTCCAAAAGGTAGAGCAGGTCTTGGAATAAGAGGATGGAGGTGTGCTGAGTGTGGCACATGGCATGATAGAGATATCAATGCTGCTAAGAACATCCTTGCGGTCGGGCTTGACCTCTAGTTGTAGGAATCCCCTCACTTTAGCGAGGGGAGGAAGTCAAAAATGCAAAAATACTTAAACCGTTGCTGTGAGTACAACGGTGCGGCTGCCCCCATAATTGCGATGCTCACACAAATAAATACCCTGCCACATACCCAGTCCCAATCTACCGTTGGTCAACGGCACAGTTAGGCTCACTCCAAGCAGCATGCTTTTAAAATGGGCGGGTAAATCATCCTCGCCCTCTAAGGTGTGTCTATATTGAGGCTGATTGGCCGGGGCAATTTGATTGAGCCAGTCTTCGGTATCTAACCGCACATCTGGATCAGCATTTTCGTTAATTGCTAAGCTGGCCGAGGTGTGCTGCAAAAAAAGATGCACCAGACCGGTGTCAGCATTTGGCGGCAACAGCGTCTCTAGCGCTTGATGAATATAATCGGTGATTAAATGTACGCCACGAGAGTGAGCAGGCAGCTTAAGCGTTGTTTGGTAAAATGCCATCACATAAGTCTCTTTGTCATTTGAACAGGCGCGTGCCAAAAATTATACAGCCAGACACGCGCGGTGCAACGATTATCTTTGAGGCCCAAAAAAATAGCCAGGCTCAAAAAGCTTTGATAGGCGGTCACTGGGTGTATAATACCCACTGCGGCGCCTGATGCAAAACGATTGAGACTGGCTACTTGACAGAGGCGCCAAATAAAGGCGCCCCCGCTACGACTAATTTATGAGTTACTGGCTAACGCGAGTTTGATAGTCACCAGTACGGGTGTCCACACGAACGACTTCATTTTGTTGTACGAATAAAGGCACACGAACCACAGCGCCAGTTTCAAGGCGGGCAGGTTTACCACCACCACCTGACGTATCACCGCGTACACCTGGATCAGTTTCTACAATCTCTAACTCAACAAAGTTAGGCGCAGTGACTGATAAAGGTACACCGTTGAACAAAGTGATGGTACATAAATCGTTACCGTTTTCTTTTAACCATTGCTTCGCATCAGCCATTGCATTAGCATCGGCTTGCAATTGCTCGAAGGTTTCTGGATGCATAAAATGCCAAAACTCACCATCGTTATATAGGTAGTTCATTTCGGTATCAACCACATCTGCGCCTTCTAGGCTCTCACCTGATTTGAAGGTTTGTTCTAACACTTTACCAGTACGCAAATTACGTAGTTTGACACGGTTAAAAGCTTGGCCTTTGCCTGGCTTCACAAACTCGTTATCAATGATGGCGCAAGGGTTGCCATCATACATAACTTTAAGACCGGCTTTAAATTCGTTAGTTGAAAAACTTGCCACAATATTGCTCCTGATACTTTTCAAATTAATGACAAAAAATTACACATAATGAGTCCCATGATAAACCATTTACCCCAACAAAAAAACAAGCAAATCCCTATTACCTCAGTCGCTGTTGGTACCTGTGCACCAAAGGCGGGTGAGTCGTTGCAGGTTATTGAAGATAGTAATGAGGCTATCGACTGGCAAACACAGGTTGCAGATGTTATTACAGATATCGATCAGTTGCTAGCTATTTTGGAATTAAGCCATATTAAAGATGAGCTGTATGTACCGCAGGGCTTTGGTTTGCGGGTGCCTAAGGCGTTTGTGGCAAAGATGAAAAAAGGCGATGCAAATGACCCGTTATTGCTACAGGTATTGCCCAATAAGCAAGAGCAGACACAGGTTACCGGTTATGTCAGTGATCCACTGGCCGAGAATGCGCATAATCCGATTAAAGGATTGTTACATAAATACCGCTCTCGGGTATTGGTGACCGTCACTGGAGCCTGCGCCATTCACTGCCGCTACTGCTTCCGCCAGCATTTTGATTATCAAGCCAATTTGCCAAAATCAGATCAGTTACGCTTAATACAAGACTATATCAGGCAGCATCCTGAGATTAATGAGGTCATATTAAGTGGCGGTGATCCGTTAAGCGTGACCAATCGACGCCTGTTTTTGTGGCTACAAGCTTTAGAGGATTTGCCGCAGATTAATACCATACGTCTGCACACTCGGCTGCCGATAGTCATTCCAGATCGGCTAGATAATGAGCTGCTTGATCGACTCGAGCACAGCCGCTGCCGTATCGTGATGGTGGTACATACCAACCATGCCAACGAAATTGACAATCATACAGCAAAATTGCTACAGCACGCCCGCCAAAAAGGGATTACGCTACTCAACCAAACTGTGCTATTGGCTGGGGTTAATGATGGGCTTAAGCAGCAAGTGGCTTTAAGTGAGCGGTTATTTGAGGCTGGCGTGCTGCCTTATTATCTACACCTGTTGGATAAAGTGGCTGGCGCTGCGCATTTTGATATCGCCCAAAAGCAGGCCATTGACCTATATTGGCAAATGCTGGCTCATTTGCCAGGTTATCTGGTACCCAAATTGGTACAAGAGCTACCACACAAGCCCTTTAAAACCCCTGTGGACTTATATCACAGTGACTCTGCCCATCTATTTTAAGAGAGCTTCTCATGTCTTTATGTGTTTATTCATCAGCGGGTGCTAAGCACCTAGCGAGTGCTTTTGGTATTAAAAAATCAGTGGCTTTATTGGCGATGGCTGGCTTTGTGGCCTTAGGGAGTGGCTGTACGCCGACCCCGCCGGATTACAGGCCGCAAGTTACTGCGCCCGCTTATCAAGGCGGGGATGCCCAAAAAGGCGAGAAGCTATACGAGGATAACTGTACTCAGTGCCACACCATCCGTCCAGGAAGCAATAAAAAAGGGCCTCAGTTATTGGGGGTGTATATGGCGCCATCAGCTCAGCTAAAAGACTATAAATACAGTGAAGCGATGAGCCATGCCAATTGGGTATGGGATGCCAAAACCTTGGACAAATATATTGCCGATCCAGAGGCAGTGCTGCCAGATACACGTATGCTGTCTGACCCCATGCCAAACACCCAAGATCGACAGGATATTATTGCTTATCTATCGACACTAGGTCATGATGCGCCGCCAGTGCCTGAGGAAAAAAAGTAGCGTTTATCCAAATCTAAACACTGCCACGCCAGATCATGCACGTGGTCAACCCAATGAACCCCGCTCTTGTGGTTGGCTCATTCATTATTTGGCCTAGCAGCTTATTTAGCAACAACTATTTAGCTAATAATGGATAAGGGTTGACGGCACCGGAGCGGGTATAGATACCATAATGTAGGTGGGGCGGGGTGCCTTTGGCATTGCCGCTGTCACCGACATATCCTATGACCTCACCGGCCTCAACCCAGTCCCCAACCTCAATATCAGCAAACTGCTGCATGTGCGCGTAATAATGCATCACACCTCCTGGGCCAATAATAGACACCACATTACCGCCGAGTCTATCCAGACCCACCTTACGAACCACGCCTATAGTCGTACTGTGAATAGGGGTGCTGCGCTTGGCAAAAATATCTATACCCTCATGAGTACGGCCTTCACTGCGTGCTGCGCCCCAAGTATCTACCAAACTTGCTCCTTCAATGGGATTGGGTAGGCTACCCATCTGTGGAGCGCTTTGCTGGATAAGTTCAGTATATTTGATGCGATCACTTATATAATGACGTAGTTGCTGCTGATAATCGCCAGTATAAATATAGGCCATATATCCTAAGGCACTAATAATGGCAAGCTTGATCAAAGACTTTATGGAGCGAGCCATACCGTTGCTGGGCGGTCGGTTTGGACTGGGAGTTGGCATAGAGGGACCTCGTTATTTTCATCTAGTTTGAGCGCTCAAGGCAGCAGGCCCAATATCTATAATAAAAAACCGTGCTCAGAGTGACTGAACACGGTCTTTTTTAACGTTTACAGCAGGGGGTGTGGTAGAGCGCACTGTGTAGTGAGCACTACTTATTGGGGCGATGCGGATTGTCTGAGCTATCGCTTTGAGCGGCCTCTGTCTGCTTATTGGCCTGCTCTAGGCTGGCTTGATGACGAGCATGGTTTTTGGCCATGCGCTGCTCTAATGTCAATTCAGCATCACGCAGGCGAGGATCATTTGCTTCATTAAAGTCGGCTTCATTAAAGTCGGCTTGATCCACCTGCTCCTCTAACTGCGTTTGTTCAGAGACTGGCTTAACCTCTCCATCTTGCTGATAGCCGTGCGCGCTATTTTGATCGCCACTGTCCTCTATATAATCTGACTGCTCTGAGGCAGCTTGTGCAGGGTTTTCAATGGCTTCAAGAACATAAGGCGTTAAATTTTGCGCCGCATTTTCTAAGGTATGCGGATTGTAGCGGGGTAAGGCATGATTTAAGTGCTCATCAAAGACGTCTGTAAGCAGGGCATCAAAGCGCACAGCGTTATACTCAATCAGCTGTTCAGACTCATGCTCGGTGATAACCCCATCTTTTAAGGCAGTCAACACATGATCTTCAAAGGTCAAACCGGCAAATTCGCCTTTGTTCTCCGCTTTTTTAAAGCTGTGCCATAATGGCTCTATGTGGCGTAGCATCTGGAATGCGTTTTCGATACGGCCAGTATTGTTGTCCGGATCTGTGGTGTAATACACCAAGCTTTTTAATTGCTCGCGGAAAGGGTTTTGCTCGCCATCTAACATCATCAGCTCGCCCACCTCACGTTTGAGCGCATCACTTGGCTTACTGGCAAAAGCGCCACCTGGGAAGCAGACAAATTTAACCAAGCCGGCTGCCATACGATTTGGGAAGTTGGCATATAATTCAAAGAAGGCTTCTTGAATGGTATATAACGCATTGTCTAGTGCCAAGCGGGCGTGCAATTGTTCTGCTTTTGACTGAGTGCCATGGGCGTAATAACGTAAAATGGCCGTCATAATAAACAGATGGGCATGAATGTCTGCTAAGCGGCCAGACAGCATCTCTTTGCGTTTTAAATCACCGGCCAAAAGTCCCAATGCCATATCAGCGGTCAGCGCAAAGTTGGCACTTAAACGGTTAATTTTTTTGTAATAAGGACGGCTAAAGCTGTCAGCGAATTTCGGTGCTTTGCTGCTACCGCCAAAATAACCGGCCACAAATGAGCGGGCACCTCGGTTAAAGGTGTAGCCTAAATGTTTGAAGAACATGTCATCAAATTTATGCTGTGCTGAGCGTTTGTCCTCACTTTGTAGCAGTTGTAGCTCTTCAAATAAGTAAGGATGGCAGCGCATGGCCCCTTGCCCGAAGATCATCAAGGAACGGGTCAATATATTGGCACCCTCGACAGTGATAGAAACCGGTATGGCCTGATATGGTAGTGCTAAGAAGTTACGGGGGCCAAGCTGAATAGCACGTCCACCAACAATGTCCATACCATCATTGACTATTTTGCGCATGGTCTCAGTAGCATAGTATTTGGCCATCGCAGTCATGACTGAGGGCGTGCCGCCTTCATTGAGGCCACAGGTGACCAAGTGACGGAATGACTCTAGCATGTAGGTATTGCTGGCGATGTTACTGCTGGCATCTTGTACGCCCTCAAATTTACCCACAGATATTTTGAATTGCTCACGAACTTTGGCAAAGGCACCAACCGTCAAATAGCTCATCTCGCCGGCTGAAGTCGATAGGGCAGGCAACGAGATACCGCGGCCCACAGCCAGACATTCCATCAGCATACGCCAGCCTCTACCCGCATTTTCTATTCCCCCAATAATGAAGTCTAGCGGAATAAAGACATCTTTACCGACCACAGTACCATTCATAAATGGTGAGCCTGGGTTATGACGCTCGCCGGTATGAACGCCTTCATAATTGGCGGGTATTAAGGCGCACGTAATGCCGTAATCAGTTTTGTTTTTATCACCCAATAAGCCATCTGGGTCATGCAGTTTAAAGGCCAGACCCACTACGGTAGCCACAGGGGCTAAGGTAATCCAGCGCTTAGAGAAGTTCATGTTAAGGCCCAGCACTTCACGGCCTTCATACATGCCGTAGCACACTACGCCGGTATCAGGAATGGCACCTGCATCTGAGCCAGCTTCAGGACCGGTCAGACCAAAACAAGGGATTTCAGTACCTTTAGCCAGACCTGGTAGCCAGCGCTGCTTTTGCGCCTCAGTACCGTAGTGCATCAACAGCTCGCCTGGGCCCAATGAGTTTGGCACCATACACGTAACGGCAGCCGTTAAGCTGCGTGAGGCGATCTTACTCATAATACGGCTTTGAGCATAAGGGGTAAACTCACGCCCGCCATAACTTTCAGGGATAATTAACCCCAAAAACCCATTGTCTTTAATATACTGCCATGCTTGAGGTGATAGGTCTTTATCATGATGATGAATTTGCCATTCATCTAACATGCTACACAGTATTTCTACTTCATTATCAATAAAAGATTGTTCTTTTTCAGATAACGTTGGGTACTGGTAATTGGCAAACTTATTCCAGTCCGGCGCACCCATAAACAGCTCTTTTTCCCACCAGCTGGTACCTGCATCTAATGCCTCACGTTCGGTGTCGCTCATACTAGGCATGGCGCCGGCCAGCATCTTATAAGCCGGCTTACTAATCACTGCCTGACGCAGTGGTGCGATAAGAACCAACAGGCTACCGATAATCATTGGCACGCCCAATAACAGTGACCACGGTGCGATAAAGGCACTGACCACGGCAATGACAATAAGAAAAATGGCACCAACAGTGCGGCTTAGCCCATACAAAAATACCAGCAGTAGAGCGAACAGCTGCAATAAGATGGCGAGTATAAAAAAGCCAACTAAAGTTAAAGGGGTCATAATTAGCAACCTAAAAAGAATTAAAAAGTAAAAAATCCGTCAACTATTGGCCAAAAGCTTGTGAGTTATAGTATGTGCTTTGCAACTTGCCTATCAATAAACTGCTTTATGGCACTTTAAATAGGCGGGAGTATTGGCCGAGTTTTATCGGTTTGATTTTAGCTGTTGTTTGATACTAATTAGCTGTTTTTTGATACTAAATAGTAGGGCCTGATTACTTGAGGTGTCTGCTGAGTCAGACCGATAGTGACGCTATGTTACAGAGTAAGTAGATAAAAGGAGATAATCAAGCTAATAATCTTTACAATTGGTTAATTTTGTACAGATATTTTTTAGAGCTATTTTGATACAGACGATTATCAAAACGGTGCCGTGGCTGTTTCGGCAAAAGACAAGGTTTGATTGCGCCCAACAATAATATGATCTGTTAGACGCAAGTCGATGGCTTCGCAGGCAAGCTTTAGGGTCTGGGTCAGATGAATGTCTGCAGCAGAGGGGGTGGCATCTTGATTGGGATGATTATGAGCGATGATAATCTGACTGGCGCCTTGCTCTAAGGCATGACGTAGCACCTGCTTGACACACACCGAACAAGAGGAGAGGCCGCCTACAAAAAGCACCTTATAATCGAGCAGGTTTAAGCCGTTATCTAAGCACAATACGGCGAATACCTCTTTACTTTCGCGGCGTATTTGGGTGGTAATATAGTCTTTGACCACTTGCGAGCGGTTTAAGCTGTTACCTGATTTAAGCTCGCTGTTTAGATAGCGTTTGCCCATCTCAAGGCTGGCGAGTAATTGAGCATACTTAGCTGTGCCAATGCCATGACAGGCGAGCACCGCCTCTTTGGGTGCTGCCAGTAGCTCTGCAATCCCTCCAAAATGATCAATAAGACTTCGGGCAAGCTCTATGGCTGATTGCTGCTTGCTGCCTGTTCTTAAAAATATGGCCAGTATTTCAGCATCTGTTAGATATTCGGCGCCAAGATTTAATAGTTTTTCGCGCGGTCTATCCTCTTCGTGCCAGTCTTTGATTGCCATGGGATTACTCTTTTTTCTGATAAGTGAATAAAATAAGATTAAGATCAAGGATGGGCGCAGTAAAACCGCCGCTTAGTCTAACAAATTATCAAGCCACCATGGCAGATATTGTGAAATTAATAACAATAAATAGTTAAGTTATTCTATTTAAAAATACAAGTTTTAATCATGGCTATGGCCTGCAAGCGGTCAGTAGGTAATGTGCTCCTATGGTATGAAGGCAAAATAGGCAGTCAGTGTTTTTGTGACTTGCGGTGAGCTTAACCAATAAAAGCTATCCAAAACCGAGTCAAACTTGTTACCATAACCGCATTTTTATTGATAACAACTCAATTTATCGTCAGATAACTCTCCAAAAGGTAGCTTTTGCTTATGAGCCCAATCTTTACGCCTGTCACCTCTGTCGCCCCTAATATTACTAAGGTTATCCTGGCCATCACTGGGGGTATTGCCGCTTATAAATCTGCGATACTGGCCCGACTGCTCATTAAGTCAGGCTTTGAAGTGCAGGTTATCATGACTGCAGGCGCGCAGCAGTTTATTACCCCTTTGACGTTGCAAGCATTGACGGGTAACGAAGTACATACCGAATTATTAGACACCAAAGCAGAAGCCGGTATGGGTCATATTGAGCTGGCAAAGTGGGCAGATCTTATTGTTATAGCCCCAGCTTCAGCCAATACTTTGGCGCGTTTGGCAATGGGCATGGCTGATGACTTACTAACCACCGTGTGTCTGGCCACAGCGGCGCCAGTGATGGTAGCGCCAGCGATGAATCAGCAAATGTGGGCGCATCCTGCCGTCCAGTTAAATGTACAAACTCTCAGTGACATGGGGTATGAAATCATTGAGCCGGACAGTGGCGTGCAAGCTTGTGGCGATGTGGGCTCAGGACGATTACCTGAGCCGGATATCCTACTGCGCCAAGTTATTAACTTCAAAGCCCGACTGACTGTAGCACAGTGTTTAACAGGTAAAAAGGTCACCATTACCGCAGGACCAACTGTAGAGGCGATTGATCCGGTACGATTCTTATCCAATCATTCCACCGGAAAGATGGGTTTTGCTTTGGCGCGAGCTTGCCGAGATGCTGGAGCAGAAGTCACTTTGATTGCAGGTGGTAAAGTGAGCCTAATGACCCCGTTAGAGGTTAAGCGTATTGATGTGCTCTCTGCAAATGACATGCTACAAGCGGCGACCCGCTCTGTGGAAGCTGGCTGTGATATCTTTATTGCTACAGCCGCTGTGGCCGATTATCGTACCCGTGATGCCGCCCCACAAAAAATCAAAAAAACTCAGGATGAAATGACCCTGGATTTGGTAAAAAACCCTGATATTTTGGCCACCATTTCACACAGCTATCCAGATATGTTTGTGGTAGGCTTCGCCGCTGAAACTCAAGATGTAGAAAAATATGCCCGCGGCAAACTTGAGTCAAAGAACTTAGATATGATTGCTTGTAATGATGTGTCACGCAAAGACATAGGTTTTGCCAGTGATGAAAATGCGATGCTGGTATTTTTTGCCAATCAGTATCAAAAACCGCCAGTTGAGTTAGAAAAAATGAGTAAAGCTAACATAGCTGAACATTTAGTTAACCTAATAGGTAGTGTTTTAAATTAATCTTGACTTTATAATACAGTTTAAGAGGGGGAGGGTTTTGTTTGACGCTCTCTTATCCTTGATATCTGACAGTTTATATCTGCTGTTATAAATTTAATCAAGTAAGGATTGGCTATGACCGATGTTTCTGAAAACATAAAAAAAATGAACTCAACCTTAGACGCTATGCTACCTCATCGCTCAGTTCGCAGCTTTACCGATGAGCCGATTAGCGAGCAGATGCTTGAAGCCATCTTACAGGCAGGACGTGCCGTCTCAACGTCCAACTACATGCAATCTGTTAGTGTCATTCGTATTACAGATCCTGAGCAGCGCATTAAATTTCACCAAATCTCTAATGGCATGACACAAGAGCAGTACAATCAAGCCAAAAGCGAGGGCAAAAAACTGGCGCATCCTTATATCTTAGAGTGCCCGGAGTATCTGGTTTTTTGTATGGATAACTACCGTCATCACTTAGTTGAGCCTGAGGCGCAGCTGGACTGGATGGAGGTGGTCATTATCTCAGCTGTCGATGTTGGCCTGTATGCACAAAATGTAATGGCTGCCGCTGAGTCTTTAGGGCTAGGTGGCGTGTATATTGGCAGTATGCGTAATGACATCGAGCGAGCGGGTGAGGTTATTAATGCCCCCAAACACGTTGTGCCATTATTTGGTATGTGTTTGGGTCATCCCAGCGATGCACCGGTTAATGCTACGCAAAAGCCACGATTCCCATTGTCTATGCTGGTCTCTGAAAATCAGTATACACCGGCCACTCAGCAGCAAATCGATGCCTTTAATAAAGAGGTAAAAGACTACTATGACAAAAGAAGTAGTCAGGAGCATAAAGCTTGGGAAGCTCAAGTGACCAAAACCTTTGCGACGGCAGTGCGCCCTCAGGTTATGCCATATTTAAACAAACAAGGTTACGCCAAACGCTAATCTTATAAATAACAGAACGCACTCAAGTTCTGTTAACCTTATGTTATAGGGATAGAACATGTTCGATTTCGAACAGCTATTGCTGCCCTTTATATTTGCAGTGGGCTCGTTGTTACATGGTATCACCGGTATAGGTGTCACCTTAGTAACGACGGGCTCATTGGCGAGTATGTATCCTCTGCAACATGCCATCATTCTTACCATCTTGCCCTCATTTGCGCTTAATCTGATGACTTGGCTTATCGGCGGCGAGCGCAGTATTTGGGGCAATTTTACATTTTATCTGAGCCGCTATTGGCTACTGGCTTTGATGAGTCTGCTTGGCAGCTTACTTGGGGTTAAGCTGCTCATGTGGGTCGATAGCAGTTATATTCTACTGTTGTTGGCTGCGGTGATTGCTTTTTATGTGGCCAGTAATGCACTGGGCAAAAAGATTATTCTACCGGCCACCACACCTGTGTTAATAGTGACGGGACTGATAGCGGGCATTATCGGTGGCTCAACCAATGCCATGTCCACCATATTGCTCATGTATTTGCTGGGCAGCACCAATGATAAAAACACCATCGCCAAAGTGGGTAACATGTGTTATTTGCTTGGCAAGGTGGCTCAGATTATTGTGCTTCGAGAGTCGATAGTGGCTCTGCCCAAAAGCGATTTATTGCTGATTGCGGTGCTGACCACCACGTCGATTGCGTTTTTATTGGTGGGTATTCGTCTGCGCCGTTATCTCTCGCAGCAGCGGTTTCGCCAATTGGTACTGCTTATCTTAACTGTGCTGGGTATCAGAGTAGGCTGGCAGGGAATTATCGGGCTTATATAGCTGTATATCACTTTGGGGCCTGAATGACTGCGGTGAGTCAGGCAATCCATAGCATCTTCATTAAATGAAATCATCCAATCAATGATAATGTCCGCCAAGGAGACAGTCGCTACTCATGAAACACTCCTCTGTAAACCGTCAGCCCTCTGTATTCAAACTGCCCAGCGAGCCAGCCTGTAATCTGCTACAGACTATGAATGATCTTAGCGAGCTTGAGGGTCATATTAAACAATTGATTGACATTGAACCTCGATTTGCCCCCATTTATCAGCAGCTAGGGGTACCAAGCCTGCGCCGTAATCGCGGCGGCTTTAGAGAGTTGATGCGAGCGATGGTGGGTCAGCAGCTGTCGGTAGCAGCAGCAAGCAGCATATGGAGTAAGCTTGAGAATGCGGCACTGATTACCCCAGATGCGATAATGAAAGCTGATGATGATACGCTACGCTCCCATGGCTTATCTAGACAAAAAATTCGTTATATACGATCCTTGGTCGAGCATGATATTGACTTTGAGGCATTGGCTAATTTGCCGGATGAGGCAGTCATCTCGGAGTTAACCGCGGTCACTGGTATTGGCAAATGGACGGCGCAGATGTATCTATTATTTAGTCTGGGGCGCGCCGATATATTGGCGGTAGATGATCTGGCTATTAAGGTGGGTGCCATGGAGGTGCTAGGGCTTGATGAGCGACCCACGCCAAAGCAGCTAGAACGCTTAACCCAAAGCTGGTCACCGCATCGCAGCGCCGCAAGCTTATTGCTATGGGCGCATTATGGCTGGCTAAAAGACCAAGAGGCAGTGCCGGTTTAGGTATGGTTTAACCGCTACTAGCCTAAAAACTATTCAGATTTTTGTAAGTCAAGCAGCCTCTGATACAAAGTATTTTTCTTAACGCCGGTAAGCTCAGAGGCCAAAGCAGCCGCTTTTTTTACGGATAAATCCTGTAAAAGACGCAGCAGTAGTTCATCATGAATACTGTCATCATCTGAGTCATTATTCACATTACCCCCAACCACCAGCACAATCTCGCCTTTTTGTTGATTGTTATCAGCCTCTACAAACTGAGCCAATTCACCTAAGGTAGATTTTTTGACGGTTTCAAAGGTTTTGGTTAATTCACGGCACAAGGTGGCCGGGCGATTATCACCAAAGACGCTGGCCATATCTTTAAGGCTCACCACGATACGGTGCGGCGCTTCATAGAATATCAGGGTTTCGGTACGCTCAATATACTGCTCAAGCTGCTTGACACGGCCATGGGTTTTGGCAGGTAAAAAACCGACAAAGCTAAACTTGTCCGAGGGTAGGCCAGCCACACTTAACGCAGCAATGGCAGCGCTAGCCCCTACGATAGGCACGACGCCAACCCCTGCTGCATGAGCCGCCTGAACCAACTGATAGCCTGGATCACTGATTAAAGGGGTGCCGGCATCACTGATTAACGCCACAGAATGACCGCGCTGGATCATTTCGATAATCTTGGGTGTTTGAATCTCGCTGTTGTGTTCATGATAAGCCCAAGTCTGGGTATCGATACCAAAGTTGGCCAAAAGTTTGCCTGACGTGCGGGTGTCCTCACAGGCAATAATATCTACCTGCTTTAAAGTATCGATGGCGCGAGCGGTGATATCGCCCATATTACCAATGGGTGTGGCTACGATATAAAGATAGGCGCTGGCCACGTTATTATGAGTATGACGAACGGGCGCAGTAGCAGGTGCTGAGGTGGCGGTTTGGGTGAGAGACTGAGAGTCATCTTGCGCTGACATAAAAGACCTTTTGTAAAAGTGAGATATAAAATAAGGAGCCATGCTATCAGTTTACCATGATGTGCTAATATATCCCCTTCATTGCACTATAAAAAAAGGGCAGATTATGCCAGCTAACCCCGAATTATTGATTTCGCCAAAACAGCGTCAGGGGGGAGGGTATGAGCAATTGGCCGCTGATTTCTTGCAGCAGCAAGGGCTACGGCTTATTGCCCGTAACTGGCAGCAGCCCAAAGTAGGTGAGATTGACTTGGTGCTTATTGAACACGGCCGCTCTTGGAATGTCTTAGTATTTGCTGAGGTGCGTAAGCGTAAGCTTTTAGGCTATGGCGACGCACTGGCCAGTATCACCCGCAGTAAACAAAAAAAACTGATCAAAACCGCACGCTATTTTTTGCGTCATCATCCTGAATATGCCGATTTTGAGTGCCGCTTTGATGTGGTGGGGTTTACTGAGCGAACAGGCCGATCCGGCCAAGGGGAGCCGCTACAGTCAGAGTGGCTACAAGGGGCATTTTTGGCGCCTGCTTGGTAAAATAGCCAACAGAGGCTACGCTTTTGTTACCAAATGTTCAATGCAGCGTAAGTTATTAGCGGTAAACTAGCAGCTAAACTTTTTAAAAGCGCACCCCTAACCGTACCGCTTAAAATCGCAAGATTAAAAGTCAATGTTATGAAGCACTAAGCTATAAATAAGGACATTATAAAATGGTAAGTTCTTGGCTATTCGGCAGTAAGATAATCCAGCGCACCACTGTGGCTGTGGCACTAAGTGCAGGCCTACTTTCTGGCTGCGCCAGTATACAATCTTTTAATTCATCTGATGATTCGTTTGGGGTGGCGGTGACCGACCGCACTTTGGCTCAGCGTATTTTGGATAAAAGTATTGAAAATACCGCAAAAATTAATATTAGCCGTATTGATCCCACTTTGTATCAGCGCAGCCGCATCAGTGTCGACAGCTTTTATAGCACGGTGTTGGTGACCGGCGAGGTGCCAGATGAGCAGACTAAGCAGCAGGTAGAGACGATTGTGTCCTCCATGCCAGATGTAAAACAGTTTTATAACAAGCTGACTGTGGGGAACCAAAAAGGCACCAGTTATACGGTGCATGATGCTTATATTAGCTCCAAGGTAAATGCCAAGATATTGGCCAATAATGCCCTAAGCAGCAGCCAAGTTAAGGTGGTTACTGATGATGGCATTGTCTATATTTTAGGTAAGTTGACCCCAGCGCAGCGCAGTCACTTAATTAATATCATCAATAGCACGGTAGGTATTAAAGAGTTGGTTCTGCTCAATCAGTTGATTGATGATAATGGGGCCGTAATTGACGAAAGCAGCATCACACAAGAGACGGGGCTTGAGCCACCTGCACCGGTCTATACAGAGCAGCCACCTGCTCAGGCTGCCCCCGTAGATACCCAAAACTATGCGCCGCCGGCTCAAGTTGCACCTGAGTATCAAGCACCAGAGACTGCGCCTGCTGCACCGACAGCTGAGGCGTCGACCACTCAAAACTCGCAGGTGTATCCGAGTCCTTATATTGAGATGTACAAGCAAGATGTGAATGGTTGGTAGAGCATACTAATCGAGCCGTAGGCAGATTATCTTTTGAGCCACACCATATCTTCTAATCAACAACCTAAGTAGAGTCTATGCTAAATTATAAAAAACTCAGCTATTCACTGGCTGGCGGAGCGGTTATTTGGATGTCGATACAGACGGCAAATGCCGCCTCTGTACTCGGCCTGTTAAATGCTGTGACCCCTAATGGCGGTGTAAGCGTCATTAAAGATTTGGCTTATGGCAGCGAACCTGATCAGGATTTGGATGTGTATTACCCCAAAGCTTTGACCCAAGCGATACGCAACAATGACACGCTTGCTGCCAATTACCCGTTGGTGGTGTTCGTGCATGGTGGCTCTTGGGAGAGTGGCAATAAAGAGCAGTACAGATTTGTTGGAGAAAGCTTAGCTCAGGCCGGTTATGTCACTGCGGTCATCAATTATCGCAAAGCACCTGAGCATATTTATCCAGATTTTGTGCAAGATACGGCCAAGGCCATTGCTTGGTCGCATCAAAATGCGGCTAAGTTTTTTGCCGATGCCAATAAAATGGCTGTCATTGGTCATTCTGCCGGCGCTTTTAACGTAGTGGCTGCTGTGTCTAATGCCGATTTTTTAGCAGCTTATGGTTTACAGCCAAGCGACATAAAGGCTGTGGTGGGTATGGCCGGTCCTTATAGCTATGACTTTAGAAAGTTCTCATCGCGCAGTGTATTCCCTGCCGAGGCCACGCCAGATGAGGTGATGCCTGATCGCTTGATTAAAGTGGGCAGCAGTGGCAAGCAGCCACCTTATCTATTAATGACAGCACAAAATGATAAAGTGGTACACATTAGCAATACTCAGAACATGACCCAAGCGCTACAAAAGGCAGGTGCAAAAGTGACAGTAGAGCAGATTGATGGGGCCAGTCATGCAACCAGTATTGGGGCCATGGCCACCACCTTAACCTGGGTTAATCCGGTACGTCGGCAGCTACTTGATTATTTACATGACACCTTATAGCGGGCACGCTTAATGAACAGTAAAGCGGCCGCTTCTACTAAATGGCAGGCAAATAAAAGGCAGACAAATAAAAGGAAGACAAATAAGTGGCAGACAACAGGGCTTAAAAAACTCAGGCAAGACATATGAGGATATCGAATGTTATATACCTTGATAAACGACCTAGCCTCAGCCATCTGCCAACATCTATTAGGTAAATAACCGCAACCCTTGCTATAATCAAAAACTTATAGCAGGCTTTAGGTTATTTGCCTATTTAGCGACAGCGAACACATTTTAGCGACAGCGAACACATTCACCCAATAAAATTATAGGTAGTTTTCATGAGCATGAACGCGGACGATTTAAGCGCATTTTTACAGCCCCATTTCCCAGAAGCTTTTATTCAAGCGGCAAATCAAGGCAATAAATTTGATGTGCGTGTTGTGGATGCAAGCTTTGAAGGCAAACGTTTGGTACAACGCCAGCAAGCAATTTATGGCTTGGTCAATGACATTATCGCCAGCGGTGAGATTCATGCGTTAAATATCCAAGCCTTGACCCCCCAAGAGTGGGAAGCCAAACAAGCAGGTCAATAGGGGCTGATGACAAGCTGATACCATCACTCTTATATTAGCGGTATTTAACTGAGCGCTTGACCTTATCTTTGATCATAGTATCTCTGATGGTCAGGGTTGTCTTATTTACCGCACCCTTTGTATTTTTAGCCACTTATTTAGTGTAATTTTTATTGAAACAATCGTTTAGGACAGTATTCAATGGACCAATTCTTAATCACCGGCCGCAGCCGCATTGCAGGCGAAGTCACCATCTCAGGCGCAAAAAATGCCGCCTTGCCACTTCTTGCTGCCATGATATTGGCAGAGACGCCGACAACATTGAATAATGTGCCTTCACTACAAGATGTGCGCACGTTAATCAAGCTGATTGCAGGACTTGGCATTCGTATTGAAAAGCAAGGCGATACGGTGACCTGTGACACCAGCACCATCGAAAACTACTTTGCCCCTTATGAGCTGGTAAAAACCATGCGTGCCTCTATCTTGGTTTTAGGTCCTTTGTTGGCCCGCTTTGGTGAAGCTGAAGTATCACTGCCTGGTGGCTGCGCTATCGGCTCACGTCCAGTGGATCAGCATCTAAAAGCCTTTAAAGCGATGGGTGCGGAGATCACTGTAGAAAACGGCTATGTTAAAGCCCGTGCCCCTGAAGGTGGCCGCTTGATTGGCTGTGAATTCAGCTTCGATATGGTAACAGTGGGTGGTACAGAAAATGTGCTGATTGCCGCCACTTTAGCCAAAGGTACCACGGTATTAGAAAACTGCGCACGTGAGCCAGAAGTGGTTGATTTGGCCAATATGTTGGTGGCTATGGGCGCTAAGATTAGCGGTATTGGCACAGCTACCTTGACCATTGAAGGTGTAGACAGCCTACAGGGCTGTGAGTACTCCGTGGTGCCTGATCGCATCGAGACTGGCTCTTATTTGGCAGGCGCTTTGATGACCGAAGGTGATGTGACTACTAAGAATACTGACCCGGCATTATTACAGCCTGTGCTACAAAAGTTTGAAGAAATGGGCGCCATTATTACCACAGGTGACGACTGGATTCGTGCTCAAATGACCGGCCGTCCCAAGCCAGTTGATATTCGTACCCAGCCACACCCAGGCTTCCCAACCGACATGCAGGCCCAATTAATGGCGGTATGCTGCTTAGCAGAGGGCACCAGCACCATTAGCGAAAATATCTTTGAAAACCGCTATATGCATGTGCCAGAGCTTAAGCGCATGGGTGCAGACATCCAAGTTGACGGTCACACAGCCATTATCCGCGGTGTGGATAGCTTCAATGCGGCACCAGTTATGGCCACTGACTTACGCGCCTCAATGTCACTGGTAATGGCCGCGGCTGCTGCCGAAGGCGAGACGCTGATTGACCGTATTTATCATATTGACCGTGGCTATGAAAACGTAGAGGAAAAGCTACGTGGCCTTGGGGTAAATATCGAACGTGTCAATCCGGTAACTGATGCAGCAGAAGCCGATAGCTTGGATGACTAAAGCCCGCTTGGTTATAACAAAAATACTCTCATCTTATTAAGACATACCCGACTATGACTGAAACAAATGAAATATTAAACCAAGCCGATAGTGACTATGATGGTCTAACTTTGGCATTATCTAAAGGGCGTATTCTAAAAGAGACGCTGCCTTTGCTAAAAGCGGCAGGCATCGAGCTTTTAGAGGACCCAGATAAATCTCGCAAACTGATTTTTCCCACCTCACATGACAAGGTTCGGGTACTGATTCTGCGGGCCAGTGATGTGCCGACCTATGTAGAGCACGGGGCGGCCGACTTCGGCGTAGCGGGTAAAGATGTGTTGTTAGAGTATGGCGCCAAACATGTGTATGAGCTGCTGGATCTAAAAATTGCTCAGTGTAAACTGATGACTGCAGGCATTAAAGGTGTGGCGTTGCCCAATCGTCGCCTGCGCATTGCTACCAAATATGTCAATGTGGCGCGTGCATATTTTGCCAGTCAAGGTCAGCAAGTAGATATCATCAAGCTGTATGGCTCGATGGAGCTGGCGCCTTTGGTTGGCCTAGGTGATTTAATTGTCGACGTGGTCGATACCGGCAATACTTTACGTGCTAACGGCCTTGAGCCGCTTGATCACATTTGCGATGTCTCGTCACGTCTGATTGTCAATCAGGTCAGCTACAAGCGTAAATACAGCCTGCTTGAGCCAATTTTAGATAGCTTTAAACAAAGTATTGGTGATTAGTACGGACATAGAGCATTGATAACCACTTGCTATTATTGATATTTAAACCAGTGTAGGGCAAAACCTAGCAGTTTTGCGTGATACACTGGTTTTTTTTAAGTGTTCTTATATGACTCTGTAAGACACTGATGCTTAGTGCTTAGTAAACATAAGCCCTTTTGGTATAACCTTATTTTTTGAGGATTTTTCATGCGTACTTTGAGCAGCACCGACCCCAATTTTGAGCAGCAGCTTACCGACCTGCTTGCCTTTGAAACTGTGAATGATAAAGAGCTACTGGCTACTGTTGATGACATTATCCATCAAGTACGTCATGGGGGTGATGCAGCGGTACTGGCACTGACCCAAAAGTTTGATGCCCACCCTGCAACGAGTATGCAGCAGTTAGTCTTAACACCTGACGCTTTAAAACAAGCTTTTGATCAATTAGATGAGCCGATTAAAGCCGCTCTAAAGACAGCTGCTGAGCGTATTAAAGATTTTCATCAGCGCCAAGTACAGCCAAGCTGGGATTATACCGATGCACTGGGCAACCGTCTGGGACAAAAAGTGACGCCGCTAGATAGAGTGGGTATCTATGTGCCCGGTGGGCTGGCCTCTTATCCCTCGTCAGTACTTATGAATGCGGTACCTGCTAAGGTCGCTGGCGTGGCCGAGGTGATTATGGTGGTGCCAGCGCCAAAGGGCGAGCTGAATCCCTTGGTATTGGCAGCCGCTTATTTATCTGGCGTAGATAAAGTCTTTACCATTGGCGGCGCGCAAGCAGTAGCGGCGTTGGCTTATGGTACAGATAGCATCGCGCAAGTGGACAAGATTACTGGACCAGGCAATAAGTATGTGGCCGCAGCCAAGCGTGCGGTATTCGGTCAAGTGGGCATCGATATGATTGCCGGTCCCTCTGAAGTTTTAGTGTATGCTGAAGGTGAGGCGGCGGACAATGCCGACTGGTTGGCGATGGATCTATTGTCTCAAGCGGAGCACGATACAGTGGCGCAGGCGATCTTTGTGACCACCAGTGAGCAGCAATTAAATGAGGTTGCTACGGCCATTGACAATGCCCTTGAGCGGTTGCCCAAAGCCGATATCGCCCGTGAAGCACTACAAAACCGTGGTGCGCTTATTTTGGTAAAAGACCGTGCTGAGGGTCTGGCTTTAATTAATCGTATTGCCCCTGAGCATTTAGAATTGTCACTTGATAAGCCCGATGACGTGCTGGCAGAGATTCGTCATGCTGGCGCCATCTTTATGGGTCGTCACACCCCTGAGGCCATTGGTGATTATTGTGCAGGCCCTAACCATGTGCTGCCGACTTCTGGTACTGCACGCTTTTCCTCACCGCTTGGGGTGTATGACTTTCAGAAAAAATCCTCTATTATTTACTGCTCAGCTGAAGGCTCAAAGCCACTGGCACAGATAGCAGATACTTTAGCAATGCAAGAGGACTTAGAGGCGCATGCCCGTTCGGCACGTTACCGCAGCTAATTTAACATGCTTATCTGCAGCTTGTAATTCATTGACACCCGTTTGGTGGAATTGGCCTATTTAGCATAGGTACTTATGGTCGTGGCGTCTTGATCAAAATGACTGGGTGATAAGGGCGCTGTAAAGTGACACTAACTGTCGTTTAATGCCTTACGGGTGTTGTTTTTTGGTGGATTATTATCGTTTACTTGGGGCGGGCGTGCTAAGATAAGCTGTGCTATTTGCTTTGAACTTGCCCTTAATATCTTAATTGAATGAAGTGAGTAAGACCAAGTTATTGCGTATTGTGATGGCTGGCCACACTTCATATCACCCCTTATAAAAAGATGATAAAGACTATGGAATTTAAACTTGATACGCGATTGTGGTCTACAAAAGCACGTAATTTAAACCCCTATGTACCCGGAGAGCAGCCCAAGCACGATAATTTGTGCAAGCTAAATACCAACGAAAACCCGTTTCCGCCTTCCCCCAAAGTTGTAGAGGCCATTACGGCCGCTTTAAGTCATGGCGGTGATCAATTGCGTCTGTATCCGGCACCTGAGTCTGATGCATTAAGGCAGGCTTTGGCTGATGCTTATGATCTACAGCTCAATCAAGTCTTTGTTGGGAATGGCTCAGATGAGGTTTTGGCGCTAGTATTTGCCAGCTTTTTTATGAAAGAGCGCCCATTATTGGCGCCGGATATCAGCTATAGTTTTTATCCGGTATACGCCGATACTTTTGGCATTGATTTAGTCAAAATCCCATTGCGTGATGATTTTAGTATTGAGACTGATGATTATCGTCAGCCTTGCTCAGGCATTATTATTGCTAACCCCAATGCGCCCACTGGTATCTTAATATCACTTGAGGCCATTGATAAGCTAGCCACTGAGCACCCCAATGCAGTGATTGTGATTGATGAGGCTTATATTGATTTTGCCAGTACCGAGCAGGCGTCAGCCATCCGCTTAATTGAGACGCATGATAATCTACTGGTTACCCAAACCTTCTCAAAATCACGCTCATTGGCAGGGCTGCGTGTGGGTATGGCTTTTGGTAATCCTTCATTAATTGAAGCGTTAACCCGCATGAAAAACAGCTTTAATAGCTATCCACTAGACCGTTTGGCACAAGCGGGAGCCTTAGCCAGTGTAGAAGATGAGCTGTATTTTAAGAGTACCTGTGAGCAAGTTATTGCGCTACGCGAACAGCTAATTGAGCAATTAAGCTCGCTTAACTTCACGGTATTGCCATCACAAGCCAACTTTGTGTTTGCCCGCCCACAGCAGGGCAATGCCAGCGAAGTCGCCCAGCAGCTGCGTGAGCAAGGCATTATCGTGCGTTATTTTAATCAGCCAAGAATTAATGAATATTTGCGCATTACTGTGGGTACCGCTGAGCAAAACCGACGTTTGATTGGCGCCTTACAGCAGATGGCCGGTTAATCCGTATTGTCTTTCTGCCTTGCCTTGCCTTTCTGTCTTGTCTTTCTGTCTTGATTGCATGGCCATTTAGCAAGACATGCATAAAAAAGGACACCGATCGGTGTCCTTTTCTTTTTGTCTTTTTTATAGGCAAAAATAAAATGAGGTGTGTCTATGGCGTAGATTTAGAGGGCTGCGGATTTAAGATGTGTCGCAAGTTGCCCACCTTATCATGACACTCTTGATATTCTGATTGGCACTCAGAGCCCACGGTAATACCGCCGCCTGCCCACAACGCCACGTTGCCTTGATGATCAGCTTGCAAGGATCGAATCAGCACATTCCACTGTCCATTGCCAGAGAAGTTCATAAAGCCCAATGTTCCGCAATAGGCTCCTCGTGGCGCCACTTCTAGCTCACTAATAATCTCCACCGCACGCTTTTTTGGGGTGCCAGTAATAGATCCGGCCGGTAAGCTGTCGAATAATACAGTTAATGGATGGTGCTCAGGCTTAATGGTGGCAGTGATGGAGCTGACCATATGGTGCACGTTGCTAAAGCTTTCGATGGCAAACAGCTTGGGGACTTTGACGCTGCCTATCTGCGCATATTTGCCCAAGTCATTACGCAGCAAGTCTACAATCATTACGTTTTCGGCTTTGTCTTTTTCGCTCATGGCCAATTGCTGCTTAAGCGTGTCATCTTGCTCGGGTGTTTTGCCTCTTGGCAGCGTACCTTTGATAGGTTTGGTTAGAATTTGTGATTGGCCTTGATGATCGTTATCAAACCACACAAACAGCTCAGGCGAACAGCTTAACAATTCAAATGCAGCAGAGGGATGATCGCCTGATGGGGCAGGGATGTCAGAGTGTTTAGCCTGTTTTGTGAGCTGCGTAATGCAGAGATAGCCGGCAAAAGGTGCCTGTGTTTGCTGATGTAGCTGAGGCAGGTAATTGACCAAACGAATGGGGCTATCTGACGGGAAATAGGTATCGGTATCGCTGGTGGCAGTCGCCTGCATCGGAGAGTGATTTTTTGCACTGTCATCATTTTGAGCATGCAAAGCGCTGGGCAATTGTCCTTGCCACTTTTGGGTTAAGTTAATCTGATAGCTGTCGCCTTGATATAAATAATGTTGGGTTTGCTCAAAGGCAGAGCGATAACCCTCGACATCCCAGATAGGGTCTAAGGCAAGCAAAGGTGATGCCAATTGTTTTTGTTGCCTTGAGGACAGCTGCGCCTCAAATGCCTGCAAATAGGTCATAACTTTGTTGATAGCTTGCTGAGGGCACGCCGGCTGTGTGTGCAGCTGCCAGCCTTGGGGCGTTGGGGTCAAATAAATATCATAATGACCCAAGAAGGCTGCCGGCTGCTCGGCCAAGCCGATATCTGACTTGGGACTAAGTGCTTTAGCCGCTATGTCATAACCAATAAAGCCCATCAGACCATTGTGATAAACACAGCTTTCGTGAGGTTTATTGATGCTGTGTGCGCTATAGTTGCCGCCATTATTGGCTGTGTTATCAGCTTTTTTATGCACAGTGGCATATTCAATCAGCTCACTTATCCACTGCTCATAACCCATGTGCCGCGTTGTAACCATTTGGGTGGCGGCTTGTGATGCTTGATCTTGTGGGCGGTTATATACGGTCACCTCTACGTTCAGTGCAGAGGACTTGAGGTTATGGGGCTGTGTGATGGGCGAGACGCTCCAGGATTTTTTTGGCAATAAACCTACCACAGCGCTGCCTTGATTATTAAGCCAGCATACATGCCAAGGCAGATGACGCTCAGCGCACTGCTCAACAAAATCTATCAGATAAGGCACAAGCTGATGCGCCGTCAGGTTATCAAATGAAAAGGTGTGGTAAATCATAAACGCTCAATAAAAGTAAAAAGGGCTGTGGTATTGTTGGATAATAACCATACCTATAGACAGTTGGGCACAGGTGATGGCCATTTTCGGCTGCTAAAAGTTCACGGATACCATACATCAAGTGCCACAAACAACATACGTAAAATGCCGGCTATTTTACATTGTGCCAATCGCTGATAACACTGTTTAAACTGATATCTTGCTTACAATTACATACCATTTGGTAATAACTAAGCTTAACATTTGCTAGGCGCAAGTGGCTGTCTGTAATATAGACTCATGTATAAGTGCTAATATAATAAGTGCTCATATCAATAAGGCGAACATAGGCTACAGCAATATTGTAGATCGCGACATGAGCCGCACCAAGTTTAACAATACTCAGCCATTATCCATAATGGCACTTTAGGGCTTATTTTTATTCGCTATTTACCTTTAATTTTTACTCATTCAGGAAGAATATTTTATGGCTAAGCAATCAAAAAGTTCAAAAAAAAGCAAAGCAGTTGTAACCGGTCTAGACGTATTAGGCCATGTGGCACGCAATAATTTAGAGCGTTTTGGCTCTATGCTTGACAGTTTAAGTGCCAAATCAGGCAAAGCCAGTCAATTTAAAGCGGTCGATTTATCTGACTACAAAACCAGCACGGCCAGCAACTTGTTAAGCCAACAAACCATTAAGACCTCAGAGCAGCTATTGGGTAAGCGCTTTGCGACTTATGGCAAGTATGCCAAAAAAGTTGTGCCAAACAGTATTTATCAAAAGGCGTCTGACAGCGTATTTTCACAAGTGGCAAAATTGGCTGCCACATGGAGTGAAATCGATTTACCACGCGAGCAGCGCTTTGAGGGCATTCAGACGTTAAGCGATCAAGAGCGCAATGCGTTGGCACGTGATATAGCCAACCAAAACCGTGCTTTGGCTACTATAGGCGGTGTAACGGGTCTGGCTGGTCTACCGGGTATGTTGGCTGATACGCTGTGGTTGCTTTTGGTATCACTACGCACGGTTTATCAGTTGGCCACTGTGTATGACAAACCCTTAACCGGTAAGCAAGGTATTAAAATGGCGTATGCGGTGATTGGCAGCGCTGACTTAAGCAAAATGCAAGAAAAACAGACGATTTTAGCAGCGCTAGGTGTGGCCAAAGGTTTAATTAGCAATGCAGATAATACGGGTCTACGTAGTGAGCTTTCAAAAGGCTTAGGCATTGCTGGCAGTAATATTGAGTTTTATGCCAAACAAGTGGATAAGTTAGCAGAGCAGTTTAACTTCGACTTAGACAGCATTAATATCAGCTGGATGGGCAAGTTCTTACCGCTTGTGGCTGTGGGAACTACGGTACATTACAACAGCCATTTGATTGATCAAGTTATCGGTGTGGCCAAGGCAACATTTGGTCCAGAGCCCATTGTGGCGAAGCAAGCGTTAACGGATGCGACCCATGAAGAGGATCAATCAGACAACGCGTCAGAAAAAGCTGCTGATAAAAAACAGCCTGCTAAAAACGATAGTGAAGCTAAAACACAAAGCGCTGATGAAGCAGCTGACAACAATGCTGACAATAAGCAAACTAAGGCTGATAAAAAAACTGAAGTAAGCGATGACGTGGCCGATCAATTCGGTGAAGAGCCTACAGATCCTACCAAAGGTGCAGAAACCCAAGAAAGCTATGACTTTCACACACAACAGGGGCAACCTGCCAAAAAAGACGCTGAGTCAACAACTGCCAATGACGCTAAAAATGACCCTAAAAAAGATCAAGCCAAATAGCCTAATAGCTTGATAATTTAATAAGCTTATTTTGGCTTAATAACCGTTTAGACAGGTCAGGGCGTGACATAAGGTGAGTATTGTTTAATACCACCTTGCATCATGCGGTATAACTCTGTAAAATTACCGCCTTAACTTCCCGCTGAGGAAGGCTAGAATAGCAGGTGGTTGGTGTTGTGTGCTGGAATGAGCCAGTGACATGATAGCTAACAGCTAATGCGTTTAGTGCCTCAGTTAAATACAGCTTTGCTGTATATCGGACATAGAGAGAATTAATTATGCGTAAAGATATCCACCCAGAATACCAAGAAGTATTATTCCACGACACTAACGCTGACGTGTTCTTCTTAACCCGTTCAACTGCTAAAACTAAAGCTACTCGTGAGTATGAAGGTAAAGAATATCCTTACTACCCACTAGATATCTCTAGCGCTTCTCATCCTTTCTACACTGGCGAACAACGCAAAACTTCTAACGAAGGTCGTGTTGCAAGCTTCAACAAACGCTTTGGTGCGTTTGGTGGCCGTAGCAAGGCTAAGAAAACTGACGCTGAGTAATGATTTAGATTATTCTGCTTTAAGTTTTAAGCAAAAAAAACCACCGTTTTTTACGGTGGTTTTTTTATGGCCAAGGAGTGTGTCTGTTGGTTTTTAATGATGCACAATCTCATATCTCATCTATTAAAGACATAGCGTTATCCTTGATATAAACTGGATTGCTTGCGCCTTGTTGGCTATTTACTGGTGGTTATCTTGGTATGAGGCCCAGTGTGTGTCTTGGTATCGACATCGGCCTCTACTGACATACCCGGACGTAATCTTACGATATCAGGTTGATTGGCGTCTAAATCAATGCGCACCGGAATACGCTGCGCCACCTTAATGTAGTTGCCGGTAGCCGGATTGGCACTTCCGGTAGTGAGCTCGCTACCGGTAGCCGGTGACAGATTACTGACACGTCCGGTAAAGGTCTTACCCCCTAAGGCATCAACTTGTATGGTCGCTCGATCACCGATCGCGATATTAGCGACCTGAGTTTCTTTAAAGTTGGCAATCACCCAGACACCTTCTGGCACAATATACATCAGCTGTGTGCCGGGCGTGACATATTGACCGATTTTAACGCTTAATTGGCTAAGCTGACCAGATTCAGGCGCGGTAATAATGGTATTGTCCAAATTAATTTGTGCTTGCTTGGCTGCAGCTTGTGCACTTTTGATATTGGCATCAAGTGACGATAGACTGCTGATGGTCTTTTGGCGCGCTTGCTGAGCCGCTTCTAAATTAGCCTGCGCTTGTTCAACGCCTGCTTTTGCCTGAGCAAGCTGGGCTTGGGTATGCGCAACTTCAGCTTTTGATACAGCGCCAATCGTCATCGCTTCTAAGTCTTGGTAACGTTGTACATCTTGCTCAGCACTTAGTACACGTGCTTGAGCACTGTGTAAATCGGCCAAGCGTGCATCTATCTGAGCTTGACTAACTTGGGCATCTTGCTCGTTGTTAGCGCGGTTGGTGATGGCCACTTGGATATTGGCTGCGGCTTGTTCTAACTGCTGCTGAAAGTTACGATCATCAATTTTTACCAATAAGTCGCCTGCGCTAACTTTAGCAAAATCTTGTACTGCCACTTGGGTCACATAACCAGAAACTTGTGGGCTAATTATGGTGGTGCGACCTTTCACAAAGGCATTGTTGGTATGCTGTACTGTAGGCGTGAATGGGGGCAGTTTCCACGCATATAAGATGAGCAGGACACCTGTCACAATCAAGGCTACAAATAAAATAAGATGAAGCATCGATTTTTTTTTCGGTGACCAACCAGAGTCTGAAGCAATAGGCTCTTTGGGTGGCATGGGGGTATCGTTATCCGCAGCCGCTGACTTAGTGGCAGGCGCTGAATCAGGTGCGGGCGTTGATGCAGCTTCGCTATCTTTATGATGAGAGGCCGCCGCTTGGTTAGGCGACAGCTCTTTATCAACAGGCGCTTTGTGTTGAGGCGTATCCGCAGATAGATGGGGCGGCGGCGTCTGAGTTGGCTTATTCAGGGCATTATACTTCTCGTCGCTCAAGACGCTCTCCTTTTATAGCAAATAAATAATATCGAAAATTATAAATACAGATCAGCAGCTGCTTAGAGTAATGTTTTATAGCAATGATATTTACTTTCCTTCACGCATTTTGGCAAGAATGGCCAGCTCTTTGCTCAGTGGATTGCGCTTGTGATAGCGGTTATAAGCAAAATTCAGCAGCAAAACAATAGTGGTCACAGTGGCCATAACCGCCATGACAAAGAATAAATCTTGGTAGGCCGCTACTGTGGCTTGTCGTGTAACGTTTTGGATGATTTGTGGTAGGGCGGCCGGGTCTCCTAAATTGGCAGAGTTCATCATGTCAGCATAGTGGGTTTGGGTACGTATCGTGGTAAATGCTTGAATGATGGCGGCACCTACAAGTCCACCAATGGTTTGAGAAATACTAAAAATAACAGAAAAGCTGATAATATAAGCAGGGCCATTGGCAATGGCACGAAGCATACCCTCAAAAACCATAGGGCCCATAAAATAAACGGCGGCAAAAGCAATAAAGAATTGGCTCATATAAAACATCTCTGGGGTAGAGTTAAGCGAGGCACCGGTATCTATCCAAGCCCCTAATGCGATTAACGCTACCGCAAAAATAACCGGTCGCCGCAGCTCTGTTGCTTTGGTCAGCCAAATACTAATGAGCAGTGCCAGTAAAGTTGCCGCAACTACCACACCATAAAACCCTACCATCTGATCATTGCTATAGCCTAGATTGGTTAACAGCCCAGCCGTTCCCACACTCTGCTCAGACAGCAATATCCGCATGACAGGGAAATACCCCCATATTTAAAACACTAAATAAGTAGAACTAAGCTGCCATATTAAATTTCTGAATCGGCGTAAAGCCACCATTAGCCATATTGGGTCTTTCGTTATTATAGTGATTGATCCAAGCTT
>NZ_CAJHBH010000036.1:0-28435 GCF_904846585.1 Psychrobacter sp. H7-1 | reverse complement strand
GTAATGCCACCCAAGCGGCCAATATGCCAACAGAGGGCAGTGTCGGTTATAGCGGTGATGCCACCCATCGTCAGCTAGGCATTGGTAATGCCATCGAATTTGGTTCATCGGTATTTACCGCAGACTTCGTTAAAAAAGCAGTCGATGGCAAACTAAGCTTTGCTAAAGCAGGCGACATCAACCTTAAAGCGAGCATCGCTGGCAATACATTCTCAGGCACAGCAGATACCAATGATGGCTATGCAACCGAAGGTGGTTTCTACGGTGGTGACGCCCAGTACCTAGGTGGTGTGTATGAAGGTAATGGCGCCCAAGGTACCTATGGTGCTAAATCTGATACCCAAAGTGCAGCAGAACAAGCAGCGATAGATGCACAAGCTGCTGCTGATATTGCCAAGGCCCAAACAGCTGAACAACAAGCAGCGGCAGACACCGCAAAAGCGGCCGCGGAGAAAGCGGTAGCAGATGCTCAAAAAGCCCAAGCAGCCTTAGAGCGTGCACAGGCCAATCTTGAAAGTGCAGGCGAAGGTGGAGACGGCGGCTTAGCTGACGCCCTAGCACGTGCAGAAGCTGCCGAGAGTGCACAAACAGCAGCAGAGGACTTAGCATCTAAAGCACAAATAGCACAACAAGCGGCGCAAAATGCAGAACAGGCCGCTAAAGCTGCTCAAAAATCCGCAGAAGATGCTTTAGTAGCAGCACAAGCAGCTGCAGATAAGGCTATTGGAGATGCTAAAGCTGCCGCACAAGAGCAGGTAGCTCAGGCACAAGCAGAGACAGAAGCGGCAAACAGTGCAGCGCTACAAGCCAAAGCAAATGCAGAAGCGGCAGAGCTTGCTAGAGCCGAAGCTGAAGATAAAGTCATTGAGGCTAATAGTGCTAGAGATGAAGCTATTCAAGCTAAGAATGAGGCTGAGCAGAGAGCGCAAGAAGCAGAAGATGCTTTAAAAGCATCACAAGAGCTACCACCTGCACCAGTGAATCCAGATGCGCCGGCTTCTAGTACTATTACTGGTATCCAAAGCAATAATATGGATGCAAACGGTATTTATAAGGAATCGTTGCGTGGTGGGGTTGTTGATAATACATCTGCTAGCTTTGATGTGTTAACAACTAGAGTGGGAGAGCTTGATACTATATATATCACTGATCCATTAGATTTAACGCTTAGAAATGCCAGTGATAAGAGTTATAAAGAATCGGATTTCAAGGAGCATAATAAAACTCTAACCGTTAAAGGTACACTTTCTACCAGCAATATTGCTAAAAATCGTGACTTAAGCTATACCTCTGTGTATAACAACTTCAATGAAGATATGCAGATTGGTCATGTTTATGGTGTCTTAGATAGTACGGTTGATGGCAAATTGTCAACTGTCTATGCACAAGGTAAGTCTACCAGTGCTCAAGACATGGAATACATGAAAGCGTTATCACAGTACAATATTGATAACAATATCGATGATGGTAAGGTTGACTATGAAGGTGTCGCAACCTACATGGAAAATGGCAACATTGATGGTCCAATGATAGGTAGCTCTAAGTTCAATGTTGACTTTGTTGATCAACAAGTTGATGGTTCATTATCATTTAGTGGGCTAGAGGCTAAGAAAGTAAAAGCTGAGATTACTGGCAATAAATTTGCAGGTAATTGGAATGGCTTAGACACCCAAGGTAGTTTCTATGGTGATGATGCTAACTTATTAGGCGGCGTTTATAGCGACAGTACAGGTAAAGGTACTTATGGTGCGGAGAAGATAAACGCACCTGCACCGGTAGATCCAACTGAGCCAACCGAACCTGTTAACCCACCTGTACCAGCTGATACTAAAATGACAGGTTTCCAGTCTACCGCATTAAGTAGTATCGAGCAGAACGTTGCTGGAACACAGTTAGACAATGCTATTGGATACGTGACTATTCGTGATGATGCTTCAGACTTCACAGAAACAGTTGTTAAGAATGGGTCAGTAGTGCCTGTTGATAACCGTCAAGGCGACAACTTTACAAGCTTTGACACAGGCGTTGTTCGTGCAGATATGGTGAAGCCTGAGAATGTCGAAGACTCTTTATCCGTATCTTTACAAAAAGGAGGAGAGGTTATTGTTGAGGCTGGTAAAGGTGGCTTCAATCCTAAGTTTAAATATAGTGCTGTATATCAGAACTTTGATGGGCAAATGCAAGTAGGCCATGTCTATGGTAACTTTAATTCGTTGTTAGGCGACGTATCACGTGCGGCGAACGTTTATGTACAAGGTCACCTAACCGATCAAGCAGACATCGACTACTTAAAGCAAGTTAATGAGGGTAAAGCGTCGTATACAGGTAACGCCACTTATATTGAGAACATTCACTTAGGTGATACCGGAGCATTTGAGCCAGCCTATGGCACATCAGCCTTCGATGTTGACTTTGTGAATAACTCAGTGAAAGGTGAGCTTGCCTTTGACGGTAACTTCGAATATATGCCAGAAGGTAATAATATTGGTATTGAAGCGACCATCGATGGTAATACCTTTGCAGGGAATGTTAATGGTATCGACACTGCTGGTGGCTTCTATGGTGAAGATGCTAAATTCTTAGGTGGTATCTATCAAGATGCGGCAATCGAAGGTGGTAAAGGCGACTTACCTGGTACAGGAACTCGTTTCCAAGGTACATTCGGAGCTGAAAAACAGTAAAGTAAGCAGACTTTTGTTATCTTGATAAAATTAAAGCAAGCTCAATTAACTATTTTAAACACTGTAGTAAGAAAAAGCGCCTAATTAGGCGCTTTTTTTCTCGCAAAATTATCATTATTATCTTATAGTTAAGTTAGTAAAATACTTTGGTAAATATTGAAATATCTTTAATGTCAAATGAGTGACTACTGTTTATATCTCAATTATTTACTGTCGTATGACTCAGCATACCTCGATAGGAACACAGGTATACTAAAGCGGACTTGGCTTTAATTATAGAAAATAGACTGAATATTGGATTTTAGTAACACTGTTAGGGATAACTATGACACATTCGCACCTCTTAAGAACCCTCACCACTTCTACCTTATTGCTCAGCGTAGTTTATAGTCCTCTGGTCTATGCGGCTGACGATATTCCTCCTGGATTTATCGAGGAGACTAGAGATAATAATGACCAGGCAGATGAATTAATTAAACGTGAGCGCCAAGATATTACCTTAGGCACGAACGTACCAACAGCAACCGTATCTAAGCAAGAAGCACAAAAAGCACTAGATGAGCGCAAAAAAGTTCAATCTATACAAGGCTATGATTTAGAGGCTTTAAAAGCGGACCCTGTAACTTTTACAAAGTTTTTAAATGCCGCATTGGCAGCGCAGGATATGGCCACTGTTAAAGAGCTGCTCCCATATTATAGGGCATTAGAAGTTAATGATCCCATGCTAATTAAGTTCGCTGATGCCTTGGTATATCGTAGTGAAGGACAAAACAAAAAAGCTATTGCGATATATAAAGACATGTTGGCAGACAACCCTGACTTTCATCCAGTGCGTCTTAATATGGCCCAAGCGTTGTATGCTGATAAGCAGTATACCGCTGCTGCAGACCAGTTGCAGAAGCTGCGTGGTGCGGACATTCCACCACCGGTAATGGCCAATGTTGATCGCTTAATTGAGCGCATCAAAGAGCAGGAGCAGTGGCGCTTTAGTGCTTCTGCCAGCTATGTGTATGATAAGAACTTAAATGGGGTACCTGAAAGGCAAATTGTAGATGCTCAATTAGGTGCCACAAGTAAGCCTGAATCCGGCAAAGGTTTGCAGGTATCAGGAAGTGCGAGTAAACGTATTAACCTAGACAAAAACTTTTATGCTGAAGTGGGTGGTAATGCCTCGCTAAGAGGCTATTGGGATAATAGTGAGTATAATGATTATCTGGTCACAGCCTCGACAGCCTTGGGTTATGATGATGCCAAAAATGATGTGTCTATTAGTCCTTTTGTGACCAAGCGCTTTTATGGGGAAGAGCCGTATAGCTGGCGAAAGGGGGTGACGCTTAGTGGCTCACGTTGGGTGCAGCCAAAGCTCAAGCTGACGGCAACAGGTATGTACTCTAATGAAACCATAGATGATGATGACAAAGATCTGCGTGAAGCAGATGGCCTGTTTTTAGGGGTCAATGGTCTATATATTAAAGATGCCAACGAGTATTTTTATGGTGGTTTGGGTAGCTATAAAAACGATGTCGATAAGACCAGCTTCTTAAGTTATGATAGAAATTCAGTAAACGTGGGCTGGGGGCGTGAATGGAACCAAGGTATCTCTACTTTAGCCTCAGCAAGCTATGCTATTAAAGACTATGATAAGCCTTCAGATGATATCGCAGATTTCTTTTACCGAACTTATCGCGTAGAGGGCAATGATACCCATCGCAAAGACAAAACCAGCTCCTTAGGGTTGCAAGTTTGGAAGCGTGATTTGACGGTACTAGGCTTAACCCCACGTTTGGTATTTGATTATGAGAAGACCTCAAGTAACTTCAAATACTATGATGACCGTGATGACAAAACAGCCACCATTTTATTTACTAAGACTTTCTAGCGGGCAGGTAAAATACATTTATCTCTAGACAAAAAAGACCTCGCATCATGCGAGGTCTTTGGTGTTGATGAAGTGTGGTTTGAAGTGAGGCTATGGTTATAGATTGGTTTCCATCTCTTCAAATTTGGCTTGAATTTTGGCACTTGGTGCAGCAGTGGCCAAGCTGACGACCACAATAGCAATAGAGCTTAAAATAAAGCCTGGGATAATGGCATATAACCAGTCATTTAAAGCGACGCCATCAGGAGTTTGTATGCCTGCATAGACCCAAATAATCACGGTTAGGGCACCGACAATCATACCTGCCAGCGCACCATTACGGTTCATACGTTTCCACATTAAGCTAATAATAACCAACGGACCAAAGGCAGCACCAAAGCCTGCCCATGCGTTAGACACAAGCGATAATACTGAGCTGTCAGGGTCGGAAGCTAAGAAAATAGATACCAAAGCTACCACGACAACAGAGATACGACCTACCAATACTTGACGTGCTTCTGGGGCCTGTCTATCAAAGAATAATTTATACACATCACGGGTTAGAGAGCTTGACACTACCAGTAACTGTGAGGATATGGTACTCATAATGGCGGCTAAAATCGCTGCTAACAAGAAGCCTGAGACTAAAGGATGGAATAAGAAGTTAGTGAATACTAAGAAGATGGTCTCTGGATCATCTAAGGTCATGGCAGTTTTTTGGACATAAGCACGACCAGCAAAGCCTGTCATTAATGCCCCGATTAAGCTGACAATCATCCAGCTCATACCAATTCTACGGGCAGTTGGCACATCTTTTACTGAACGAATCGCCATGAAGCGTACGATAATGTGTGGCTGACCAAAATAGCCTAAACCCCATGCCATCAATGACAAAATGCCTAAAAAGCTCATGCCGCTAAAGATGTTAAGCATTTGGGGGTCAATATTGCGAATGGCTGTGGTTGTGGCACCCACACCGCCTAAATCTGTAAAGGCCACGACAGGTACAATAATCATCGCCAATAGCATAATGACGCCTTGCACAAAATCCGTGGTCGAAACTGCTAAGAAGCCACCGAATAAGGTATAGGCCACAACCACACCTGCCGTTACCCACAGGCCTGTGCTATAAGACATGCCTAGGGCGCTGTCGAATAATTTACCACCGCCGGCTAAGCTGGCTGCAGTATACACGGTAAAGAATAAAATAATAACGATGGCTGAGATGACACGAAGCAGGTGAGACTTGTCTTCAAAACGGTTGGCGAAATAATCGGGCAGGGTGATGGCGTTGTCAGCGACTTCTGTATAGACACGCAGTCTTGGGGCCACTAAGAGATAGTTCGCAAAGGCGCCGAGGGTTAAGCCTAAAGCAATCCAGATACTAACCACACCTGAGCTGTACATGTAGCCGGGCAGGCCTAATAATAGCCAACCTGACATATCTGAGGCGCCTGCAGATAAGGCGGCAACCCCTGGGCTTAAGTTACGACCGCCCAGCATATAGCCTTCTGAGTCGTTTTCGGCCTTAAAATAGGCCCAAATACCGATGGCAATCATCAGTAAAAAGTAGAGGGCGAGCGAGATGAGCACGCCAGGTTCAATTCCATTCATAACAAAATCCTTATGTAATATGTTTTTTAAGCACAAAAAAACCATTATGGTATTGGTATCATAATGGTTTTTTTATAAAAACTAAAAGAGTATCAACAAAAGTTAAGGTAATAAGGTAAAAGTTTTTTAATTTAAACTTTATGCCCTGAAAACTGCTGTGCAAAAACCAATAATAATCTATTAATGGATAAACAGCTCAGTATTCACAACGCATAGGTTACGCTCCATTAACTTTTGGCAATATAAGTGCATTATAAAGTAAAAAAAAGGCGATTACGAACGTAATTCACAAAAACAATTAACATAAGGTTGACTGCCACCGCCAGCGACTGATTACAGTCACTGGCAGAAAGCACATAGGAGGCTAAAAGTGGCACGCTAACTGATTAGCTCAATAAAGCGGCAAATAAATTAAAGCGGCAAATAAATTAAGAAGGGGGCTTATTAGCTACTTATTAGTTACTTATGAGCTAATAGGTGCCAGCATTTGCATTAACGCATCAACACTGGCTGAGCGGGTTAAGCTTGGGTTGATGACCACCCCAAGATGCCGCTGTAATTCTAAATCCTTTGCCATATCAACGTAGGCCAACTCGTGGTTGATCAAGGTTTGCGGTAATACTGACCAACCTAGACCGACCGATACCAGCATACGAATAGACTCTAGAGGGTTGGTAGTCATGGTGGCATACGGTTTTAGGTTTTGTTTGGCAAACTCTGCCAAAGTAATCTGACTGGTGAACGTATTGGCTGCCGGCAAGATGGCTGAGTAGTGTGCCAGTTGCTCTAAGGTGACATTGGATTTTTGTGCTAAAGGCGACAAGGTTCCCGTCACAAAAAACAGGGGGTCTGACCAAAGTGTATGATAAGTCAGGCGTTTGTCATACACAGGGGGCAGGGTCAAAAAGGCCAATGACAGCTCACCATCCAACACCGCTTTGTGTGCCGCTTCTGAGTCCACAAAGTGCACCTCTAGCTGCACAGACGGATAGGTCTGGATAAACTGTTTTAGTACTGGAGATAGGTGATGAAGACCAATATGGTGACTGGTACCAATGACCAGTTTTCCCGAAATGGTTTGCTGAGAGTTTTGGATATTGATCTTGAAGTTATCGTAATCATCCAGCCAGCGCTTGGCGTGCGGCAGTAGCTCATTAGCAGCAGCGGTGGGCACGATACCACGACCTAAGGTATCAAATAAGGTAACCTTAAACTCATCTTCAAGGTTTTTTATGCGCTTACTGACAGCAGGTTGGGTGATAAAAAGTTTTTCAGCCGCGCCCGAAATACTGCCCGTTTGCATTACAGTGATAAAGGTGGTCAAATTTGTGGTATTCATGGTCAGCCTAAAACTATCAAAAGGGTTAAAAGTTTAAGTATAATATAAAGTTTGCTTTATGATAAAAATCATCAATTATTATTATATAACTAAGCTGTTATAATCTCAATAGATAAGGCAGGTTATGTTGCACTCATTTAGCGCTTATAAAGCCAATGTTATTATTATATATAATATTGAGAGGCTAAATCTGATTAAATGACCTTGAGGGGCCAATTGCGCCACAAGTTAAGCGGCTATCAACGGTGCAATGTTCTTGCGCTTTATACCTTTTTTATTAATGATTTTTTTATTTAGAGCTTAATTTTATAAGCCAGCAAGGATATTTTCCATGTCAGCAATAACGATAACGACTGCAAAAACACTTTATGACAAACTTTGGGATGCGCACTTGGTCAGTCAACGTGATGACGGTTCAAGTCTAATTTATATTGACCGCCACTTGTTGCATGAAGTGACTAGCCCGCAAGCTTTTGAAGGTTTAGCGCTGGCCAATCGTGAACCTTGGCGTCTATCAGCCAATATTGCGACGCCTGATCATAACGTACCTACAGTGCGCAAAGAGCGTCTTGAAGGTGTCAGTGGTATTAAAGATGAAGTGTCTCGCTTGCAGGTCAAAACGTTGGATGACAACTGCGTTAAGTTTAATATTGCAGAGTTTACCATCAACGATGTGCGTCAAGGTATCGTACACGTAGTAGGCCCAGAGCAAGGCTTGGTATTGCCAGGCATGACCGTGGTATGTGGTGATTCACATACGGCAACGCATGGCGCTTTAGGCTGTTTGGCTCATGGTATTGGTACCTCTGAAGTCGAACACGTGTTGGCCACTCAGTGCTTGGTTCAGAAAAAATCTAAAAATATGCTGATCCGTGTCAATGGTGAGCTAGGCGCTGGCGTGACTGCCAAAGATGTGGTGTTGGCCATTATTGCTAAGATTGGTACGGCAGGCGGTACCGGTTATGCCATTGAGTTTGCTGGTGAGGTATTTGAAAACATGAGCATGGAAGGCCGTATGACGGTGTGTAACATGGCCATAGAAGCTGGTGCTCGTGTGGGCATGGTTGGTGTGGATGAGACCACCATCGAATATGTCAAAGGCCGTCCTTTTGCACCAACAGGTGAGCAGTGGGATCAAGCGGTTGAGTACTGGAATACCTTGCACTCAGATGAGGGCGCACATTTTGATGCGATTGTTGAGCTAGATGCCAGTGACATTGCCCCGCAAGTGTCTTGGGGCACGTCACCTGAGATGGTGGTGGATGTGACTCAATATGTTCCAACGTTAGCTCAGGCAAAAGATGAGGTGCAGGCTGAGGCATGGGAGCGTGCTTATCAATATATGGGGCTTGAGCAAGGCCAGCCGATTACCGATATCAAGCTTGATCGTATTTTTATTGGCTCGTGTACCAACTCTCGTATTGAAGACTTGCGCTCAGCGGCATCGGTGATTAAAGGCCGTAAAGTGGCAGCCAACGTTAAAGAAGCCATCGTGGTTGCCGGCTCGGGCCAGGTAAAACAGCAAGCGGAGCAAGAGGGATTAGATAAGTTGTTTATTGAGGCAGGATTTGAATGGCGTGAGCCTGGCTGCTCAATGTGTTTGGCAATGAATGCTGATAAGCTTGAGCCACAAGAGCACTGCGCCTCAACCTCAAACCGTAACTTTGAGGGTCGTCAGGGCAATGGTGGTCGCACCCACTTAGTTAGCCCAGCAATGGCGGCAGCGGCGGCCTTAGCCGGTCATTTTGTGGATGTGCGAAGCTTTTAATCAGTGATTAAGGCCATACTCCGTTTTATCAGATACCCTATGTTAAGGAACCTCTAATGCAAGCTTATAATACCCAAACTGGCATCGTATGCCCCCTTGATCGCTCGAATGTGGATACCGATCAGATTATCCCAAAGCAGTTTTTAAAATCTATCAAACGCACAGGTTTTGGCGTCAATTTATTTGATGATTGGCGCTATCTGGATGAAGGCTTCCCAGGCCAAGACAACTCTAAGCGTCCGATTAATCCTGATTTTGTGCTTAATAAACCGCGCTATCAAGGTGCAACTATTTTGCTGGCCCGTGATAACTTCGGCTGTGGCTCAAGCCGTGAGCATGCACCTTGGGCTTTATCAGAGTATGGCTTTCGCACCGTAATTGCCCCAAGCTTTGCCGATATCTTCTATAACAACTGCTTTAAAAATGGTATGTTGCCCATTGTATTGACCGAAGCGCAAGTTGACGACTTGTTCGAGCAATGCCTTGCCAACGAAGGCTATGAGTTAACCGCTGACCTTGAGCGTCAAGTGGTCGTCACCCCTGACGGCACAGAGTATCCGTTTGAGGTTGATGAGTTTCGTAAGCACTGTTTGTTAAATGGTCTCGATGATATCGGTCTTACTTTACAGCAAAGCGAGGCGATCAAAGCTTATGAGGCCAAAATGCAGCAAAATACGCCTTGGATTTTTAAAGAAGTACGCGCCTAATCAATAGGCCTTATCCGCGACTTCATTTGATGGCGTAATCGATAGCTCATTACAATTTATTTGATAAAAACTTAGGAATAACAACTATGGCAACCGTTTTAACCCTAGCTGGCGATGGCATTGGCCCTGAAATTATGACTCAGGCTGTGGCTGTATTAGAAGCTGTAAATGACAAGTTTGACTTAGGTTTAAGCTTGGAGACGGCAGATATCGGCGGTATCGCTATCGATAATGCTGGCGTGCCACTGCCTGATGAAACTTTGGCGAAAGCCCGTGCGGCAGATGCGGTATTATTAGGTGCTGTGGGTGGGCCTAAATGGGATGGCATTGAGCGCAGTATTCGTCCTGAGCGTGGTCTATTAAAAATTCGCAGTGAGCTGGGTTTGTTTGCCAACTTACGGGTGGCCAAACTGTACCCTCAGCTGGCTAATGCCTCAAGCTTAAAGCCGGAAATCATCTCAGGTCTAGACTTGCTTATCGTGCGTGAGCTGACGGGTGGTATTTATTTTGGGGAGCCACGCGGTATTCGCACCTTAGATAATGGTGAACAGCAAGGTTACAACACCATGGTGTATAAGACCTCTGAGATTGAGCGTATTGGTAAAGTGGCCTTTGATTTGGCGCAAGTGCGTGCTAAAGCCAATGGCACACCCGCCAAAGTATGTTCAGTGGACAAAGCCAATGTGTTAGAGGTCACCGAGCTTTGGAAGCAGACCATGATTAAGCTGCAACAGGCTGACTATAGCGACGTGGACTTAAGCCATATGTATGCCGATAATGCCTGTATGCAATTGGTAAAAAATCCCAAGCAGTTTGATGTGATGGTGACGGGTAATATGTTTGGCGATATCTTATCGGATGAGGCCGCCATGTTGACCGGCTCTATCGGTATGTTGCCATCAGCAAGCTTAGATGAGCATGGTAAAGGCATGTATGAGCCTTGCCACGGCAGCGCACCAGACATTGCTGGTCAAGACAAAGCCAACCCCTTAGCCACCATCTTATCGGTGGCTATGATGCTGCGTTACACCTTTAAGCATGAAGCTTCTGCTGCGGCAATTGAGCAAGCTGTAAGCGATGTGCTAGATGATGGCTTGCGTACGGGTGATATTATGGATGCTGATGAAACAGGCTTAACCTTGGTAGGCTGTAAACAAATGGGTGAGGCAGTATTGGCCAAGCTAAGCTAAGCCAAAATCAGATAAGCTAAGCTAAATAACAGTTAGACTAATTTCGCCCTAATCAGTAGACTCGAATCTTCGGATTCGGGTCTTTTTTTATCGGATTTTGAGGAATTGGCGAGGCTTTAGATATACATAACTTTGCATAACATAACGCTTAAGCCGTTGATTTATAAGCACTTAGGTTGTATATTAATAGCTTATAAAATAAAACCAACAATAAGAAAAAAGAGGCACATAAATGCTTACCCCCTCAACAAATAGTTTAAAACAGGCAACGTTAAAAACACTCACTGTGGCCATATTAGCGGCGTTGACATTGCCTGTAGTGGCCTATGCTCAAGCTGATAATGATGTTGTACAATCAAATACTAACACACCGCCACAAGTAACCAGTATGTCTGAATCTGCTGCAGATCAAGCCTTAGCTGAGGATACACAGACTGATGATTTAGATCATGAAGAGGACATGGCGCAAGCGGCTGATGACGCTCAAAGTGACGCTAATGTAGAGGCATCAGGCCCCACTGCCAGTGAATCAGCGGCCACCCAAGCCACTGCTCAATCAGATGCTGCCGCTAATGCGGCAAAAGATACCAGCTTATCGGCCATGGCAAAGCAGGTCAACAGTAGCGAGTGGAAGCCGGGCGTGAAGATGACTCAGGCTGTGGGCACCAAAGTACAGGCATTATTAAACTGGAATCAACATGGTGTCGGTGCTGTCGATGGCTATTGGGGCAAAAACACCCAAAAAGCGATGCAAGCTTTTCAGCAGGCCCAGGGGTTACCCGTCACGGATACTTTGGATCAAAAAACTTGGGAGGCTTTGTTAAAAGGGTCAGGACAAAATGACAATCTTGGGCAAAAGCCGGTATTGATTAGCTATACGCTAAAAGATTCAGATGTCAATATTAAGACCACCACGATACCAGCTGGGGTAGAAGCCAAGTCTAAACTTGAAGGGCTGTATTATGAAAGCATTCCTGAAGCATTGGGTGAAAAATTCCATATGAGTGTCAGCTATCTTAAACAGCTAAATCCCAATGCAAAATTTGTCACTGGGGAAACTTTGACGGTTTATAACCCCGGCCGCGCCAATACAAAAGCCATTAGTCGGGTAGTGGCAGATAAAAACCAGCAGACCTTATATGCTTATGACAAAGACAATAAACTGGTGGCCAGCTATCCCACAACCGTAGGCAGTACGGCAACGCCTTCACCCACCGGTACCCATAAAGTAAAAGTTAAGGTAAGTGATCCCAACTACACCCATACCGATGCCGATGGCAAGCAGACCGTCTTGCCTCCTGGACCTAATAACCCTGTTGGCCGAGTGTGGATTGGACTGGATAAACCCTCTTATGGCATTCATGGATCACCGGATCCTGAGCGCATCAGTCGTCAAGCCTCCGCCGGCTGTATCCGCCTAACCAACTGGGACGCTATGGCATTATTAAATACCATTGAAAATGGCGCGACAGTTGAGTTTAAATAATTAGGCTATATTGACGTAGCTGCATTGACGTACAAGTCAATCCGTCTAAACGGTAGATTTTAGCCACAAAAAAGACCGCTCTGTAAGGAGCGGTCTTTTTATTGAGAGGGTTAGATGACTGATATCTACTCCACACTCAACCTGTCGCGCAGCACTAAATAAAACCTATAAATTAGGTTTTACCACGGTAAGTAATACGACCTTTGGTCAAGTCGTATGGCGTCATTTCAACTTTAACTTTATCACCGGTTAAGATACGGATGTAATGTTTGCGCATCTTACCTGAAATATGGGCAATGATTTCATGTCCATTTTCTAGGCGCACTTTAAAAAGTGTGTTTGGAAGGGTGTCAATGACTTCGCCTTCAAATTCAATAATGTCGTCTTTTTTTGCCATAATTATTTGGGTTAACCCGTTCAAATAGAATTGTAGGTCGTTATTATACGCAACATCCGCTGATTAAGCAAATTTTGTTGTGGTATCACTTGATAAAATACGTCGAATTTGCTAGTTGCTTATTAATGGATGGTTCGCATGTTAATGGATGGTTAGAGCGCTTATTGTTCGGGCAGATTTAGCCACTGCGGTGCTAGTGGCACCTTTGGTAGTAGGGCTTGCATTGGCTCAGGGTAATAGGCGTTAATAAAATATAGCCCATCTGGCGGCGCTGTCGGCGGGGCAATAGTACGGTCTTTGGCCTGCAAAATCCGTAAGTAATCCTCAGGTTGAAGCTCACCTTTACCAATGGCAAACAAGGTGCCCATCAGGTTTCGTACCATGTGATGCAAGAAGCCATCTGCCTGAATATCAAACACAATAAACTCGCCATGCTTAAATAGCTTAGCATGATGAATATTGCGTACCGGCTGCTTAGATTGGCAGGCAGCGGCGCGAAAGCTGCTAAAGTCATGGGTACCGACGATATGCTCAGCGGCCTGCTGCATCAAGGCCAAATCTAAGGGCTCATGAATGTGGGTCACCAAGTGATTGAGGACCGCCGGGCGCTGCGGCTGATTGAGAGTAATATAGCGGTAACGGCGGGCGATGGCGCCAAAGCGGGCATGAAACGTATCGGGCATGGGCTGAATCCAGCGAATGGCGATGTCATCAGGCAGCAGGCTGTTGGCACCGCGCAGCCAATTATATACGCCGCGCTTGGCAGAAGTGGTGAAGTGAGCCAGCATATTACCGCCATGCACACCAGCATCTGTACGACCGGCTGCCACCACTTCAATGGGCTCATTGGCAATTTTGCTCAGTGTCTCCTCGAGTACCTGCTGTACACACAACACCTCTTGCTGACGCTGCCATCCCCGATAGTTAGCGCCATTGAATTCAACACCTAGCGCATAGGTTTGAGCAGGGTGCTGAAGGGTGCTACTAGAGGGTGCTGTGGTCGGCTCAAGCAAATCACTTGAGGCAGTGGGTAGTTGTGTATCGCTTCGATCTGAGGAGGTAAACGTCATGGGTAAAGCCAAATTGGTCGGTAAAATAGGATAAAAAGGGGGCATTATAAAGATTTTTAGGCAAAGTTTATGCCTTATTTACGCTGTATTGCCAGCGCTGACGACGTCTGGCGGGTGTGTCATAAGCCAGATGTAACCACAGCAGTCGGGCATACACAGCAGGAATGGTCAGTCTGCCGGCCGATAACACTTGGTGCTCATATTGCCAGCTACCAGCAGCATAAGCCTCACTGACTCCGCCATAAGGACACTGTGTCGTACAAACGAGGATATGGCCGTGTGCTGCTACCGTATCCATAGTGGCAGCAAGCTTATCGCTATAAGGGATATTGCCTGCACCAAAGCCCATTAAAATCACCCCAGTCGGCGGCAAGCTTAATAAGTTATCTAACTGAGTGGCCAGCCAGTCTGCGCTATTTGGGACACAATAGAGGGTGGGAATGATGGTGTCTTTAGCAGCCTCTAACACAGCAGGCAGCTTGTGCTGAGAGTCCCCGATCCAGTTATGACGGCGTGTGGCAGGCAGTATTTTTTGATAACTGTTGGCCGGATAGCCAGCGCGTTGGTGACCGGTGAAGGCCATGAGGTCATGGCTATGGATTTTTTGTACGGTTTGCGCCGGCCAAGACTCACCTGCAAAAGTGATGGAAACTCCAGGCTCGCCATGGCTGGCAAGTCCGATGGCCTCTGATAAATTGCCCCAAGCATCACTGTGTGCATCGATATGATAATTATGAATGTCATTGGCATCAAATAGCGGGCGCATACTGGCGGTCAATGCTAGGCACAAATCGCTACCGGCGAAAGCTTCTGCCAAAAATGACCCCAGATAACTAAGGGTATCAGTACCAGTAATCAGTACAAACTTACGATACCCCTGCGCATAACGCATCAAAATCAGCTCAAAAAAATGTGCCAAATCAGCCGGTGACAATTGACTGCTGTCTTTGACACAAGTATTTGGCAACACCTCAATTTTTGAAGTTAGGTTTTGATATATTTTATCCAAAAGTAGGGGCAGAAAGGTATCAGCAGGCAGTGCAGATAACGGCTTGCCATAGCTACCAAAAGTACCGCCGGCATAGATAAGTTGGACTTGATTCAGATCTGAGGTGTTGTCGGTGGTGACTGTGGTGTTAATGTGTGCGGTCATGGTAGGTCGTTGTCTCATAAGTTAATGGCAGTGGTATAAACATAGTATAAATACAGTATAGACGTGGTATAAACCCAATGGCTTAACATTTAGATCAGTAAAGCTGGCCAAGTATTTGCTCAGCAGTTGCCTTTTGGGCTTGGTTGGCCGAGCTATTAATAATTTCTTGCAATAAGCGTTTGGCACTGTCGTACTCACCCAATTCTATGTATTGTTCTGCCAGATCTAAAGTCAGCTTAGCGCCATCTATATCTTTAACGAAATCGAACCCCTGCAGACTGTACGCGTCGGGTTGTGAGCGCATCACTTGGCGCAGCTCATCTGTAGCAGGTGTCGGTGCGCTGTTTAGAGCAGCTTGACGCTCTTCATAGCTTTGAATTTTTATCGCAGGCGATTTATGTGCAGGCTTGTTACTAGCCGCAGTAGAAGAGGGGGCAGCTGCAGTAACTTCAGCGGCTTTTGGCTCGGGAACAGCTAAAGTTACAGCGTCATGCTCGGCTTTAGACGCAGGTTCAGCATGGGGCTTAGGCTCTTGTGTGCTGGTGTGTTGTAGATTTTCAACAACGGCTTCGGCCATTTTAGTTGCTTCAGGTTCAATGGCTTCAGGCTTAACTGCTTCAGTGGATTTGGTAAGCAGCTGGTCTCCGTGTTCTTCACCCGCAGCATGTGTCATTGCTGATTTTTTGGACGCTATGGCCGGATCTGCTTGTAAGATATCCGCTTTAGACTGCACTACCTCAAGCGCTTCTGGCTGCTCACTGATGGCCAGCATCTCTGCCAATTCTGCTTCGACTAATAACGGCCCCTCTATGGCTGTCTGCTCTGGCAGCTCTGCTAAGGGGGTGTGTTTAGAAGGTACGGCGTGCTCGGCATCTTGGCTGGGGTCTATGACGCCATCTGCTTGGCCGATTGGGGTGTTCTTTTGCGGTAAGGCACTGCTGGCAAAGCTGGTACGATCAACAGCTGTGCTTTGGACAACAGACGTGTCCTCTTCATTCGTGGTATGAGCATCAGCCTTGCTCTTATCTTGAGTCACTGTGCGTGATTTTTTTGAGGAGGGTTGGCCACGAAGCATAATTAACAACAGCACGACGATCAGCAGAATAAAAATAATGGCAATGATGACTCTTAAGCTCATAGAAGACTCCTCGCCTTACTGATAGGCTCATTATCAAGAGCAGACAGACGATGTTATAAAGTAAAAAAAAGGAAATAGACCCCTGTAATTAATCAGGTCTGATAAAAGGCCGTCTTGCTTTTATAGCAAAGTAAACTTGTGATTACTAGCAAATTTTAAAATAAGCCGGATGCATTTTTGGCTGTCAGCTTTGTTAATCTCATTACTTATTGGCAGTATTAAATCACTTATGAGCAGTATTAAACCTTAGAAAATAAAAAACTCAGAGCAACTGCCCCGCAAATATCCCAGCAATGTTATAATTGCGTCTATTGGCGAGTGCCGATCTCAACTAACCCCTGTGTTAGCCCAAATCAATCGCATGACGACTTCTTTTAGCTTAAGCGCTCCTTTGTTTGTTTATCTTATTTTTAACCTAATTACTCTGAGTTAATGCTATGCAATTTACCCTACATAAAACAGCCACGGGCGAGTCTCGTGCGCGCCGAGGTACTGTGACAGTCAATCACGGTGAAATCAGAACCCCAGCCTTTATGCCAGTAGGTACTTATGGCACAGTCAAAGGCATGCTGCCTCGTGAGATTGAAGATATTGGCGCTGATATTATTCTTGGTAACACGTTCCACTTGTGGCTGCGTCCTGGCACCGAAGTGATTGATAAATTCGGTGGTCTACATCAATTTATGAACTGGAATAAGCCTATTTTGACCGATTCAGGCGGTTTTCAGGTATTTAGTCTGGGCGCCATGCGCAAGATTACTGAAGAAGGTGTGGCCTTTAAGTCGCCCATTGATGGGGCTAAAGTGTTTTTATCGCCTGAAAAATCAATGCAAATTCAGTATTCATTAAACTCAGACATCGTGATGCAGTTTGATGAATGCACGCCATACCCAGCGACTTATTCTGAAGCCCAAAAATCACTTGAGCTCTCCCTACGTTGGGGTCAACGCTGCGTCGATGAGCACAAAAAATTGGGCAATACCAATGCACTGTTCGGCATTGTGCAAGGCAGTATGTATGAAGATCTGCGTCGTCAATCTATGGATGGCTTGTTAGAGATTGGCTTTGATGGCTATGCTATTGGTGGTCTGTCTGTGGGTGAGCCCAAAGAGGAGATGATCAGCGTTTTAAATTACATGCCAGAGCTTATGCCAGCCGATAAGCCTCGCTATCTAATGGGCGTGGGCAAGCCTGAGGATATTTTAGAAGCGGTACGCCGCGGGGTCGATATGTTCGACTGCGTGATGCCTACCCGTAACGCGCGTAATGGACATTACTTTGTCACTGGTAATGAAGACAACCAAGGCATTGTACGCATTCGAAACAGTCAATATCGTGAAGATCAAGGCCCATTAGATCCAGAGTGTGACTGCTACTGCTGCCAAAACTTTAGCCGTGCTTATTTATATCACTTAAATAAGTGCAAAGAGATGCTCGGCGCTCAGCTGGCCACCATTCATAATCTGCGTTATTATCAGCGCTTAATGCAAGGCATTCGTGATGCCATCGATGAAGACAGATTTGATGAGTTTGTGGCGGACTTTTACCACAGACGTGGTCAGGATGTGCCGCCTTTAGAGCTCAAATAAATAACAAACCACTTAAATTTTGAATGATATACCCATGCTCTTTAATCTAATGATTAGAGGGCATTTTTATGTCTGTAGAGAGGAGGAGCAATACAAAAAAAGGATGGCTTTCATACTAACCGGCAATTTTCCTTTGCTATCTTTTATGTTATGTTATAACATAATTATATGAAGTCGATTTGTTTAACCTGTTTAACCTATTTAACCTATTTAACCTATTTAACCTATTTAACCTATTTATCTATTGTTATCTATTTAAAACTGTCTAAAAGGATTCTGCCATGCAAGTCTTAAGCTCACTAAAATCTGCCAAAAACCGTCATCCTGATTGCCAAGTGGTGCGTCGTCGTGGACGGGTGTTTGTGATTAATAAAACAGATGGCCGCTTTAAAGCGGTTCAAGGCAAAAAAAAGAAATGACAAGTCGGCTTTATATGACATAAAAAAATAGGGTCAGCACTATCGGTGCCGACCCTATACTATTGCCGACCCACATACTATTTTAGTAGGTCAACCAATTGCTGAAGATACTCTCCATCGACCTCATCAAAGGTGGCTAACGTATCTGAATCAATATCTAATACTGCGATAATCTCACCCGCCTCATCTGTTATCGGTACCACAATCTCCGACTGTGATAGGGAGGAGCAGGCGATGTGATTGGGATGCGCATTGACGTCATCAACAATTTGAGTGGTACCCGTCGCCCAGACCTCACCACATACGCCCTTACCATGCGGGATACGGGTGCAAGCCAGCGGACCTTGAAACGGACCAAGAATGAGCTGATTGGCACTGCTATCGACCCGATAAAATCCAATCCAAAACCAGTTAAAGGTGTCTTTTAACAACGCCGTTAGGTTGGCCATATTAGCAATCAAATCACTTTCACTGCTGACAATGGCTTCAGCTTGTTTTAATAATAATTGATACTTTTCGGCTTTGTTGGTATTGGGATCAATGGGATTTATTGCTTGCATAGTATTCTCTTATCTATTTTATTATTGATGCTAATGACTTATTTTATGACTGACGGCTTATCACAGGTTGCGTTCAAGCAGCATGGCATCACCATAGCTAAAGAAGCGGTATTTTTGGGCAACCGCATGCTCATAAGCCTGCTCGATATTGGCTTTTCCGGCAAAAGCGGAAACCAGCATGAGTAACGTTGATTTTGGCAGATGAAAATTGGTCAGCAGTTTATCAATCACCCCAAACCTAAAACCTGGATAGATAAAGATATCAGTGTCACCTGACCATGCCGATACCTCACCGTTATCGTCGGCAGTCTTTTGATAAGCGGTCTCTAGCACACGAGTCACTGTGGTACCAATGGCGATTACTTTATTACCGTTTTGATGCGTCTGATTAATGAGATCCGCGGTGGCTTGTGGCAGATTGGCATACTCGCTGTGCATGGTATGATTGAGCAAGTTGTCGGTCTTGACCGGTGCAAAGGTGCCAGCGCCCACATGCAAGGTGACGTAAGCGGTGTTAATGCCTTTATCGGCCAGCTGCTTGAGTACTTTATCATCAAAGTGTAGGCTTGCGGTGGGGGCAGCCACGCTGGCAAGCTTGGTCGGGTCATGAAACACGGTTTGATAACGCACATTGTCAGTTTCATCGGCATGACGTTCAAAATACGGCGGGATTGGCAACTCGCCATACTGCTCTAAGTCTGGCAGGATAGGGTTTTTAAAGCTTAAAATAAATAAGTTCTCATGACGGCCAATCATCACGCATTCAATGTTGCCATCCCCTAAAACTAAGTGCTGCCCAAGCTTTGGCGCTTTGCTTGCACGCACATGACACAGTGCCACATTGTCAAAGCTTTGTCCGCTCTCATCAGTAGTAAACTCAGTGTCATCGGTAAGTCTTTCGACCAAAACCTCTACCTTGCCGCCGGTGTCTTTTTGGCCAAATAAGCGGGCTTTCATCACCTTAGTGTCGTTAAATACTATCAAGTCGCCTGCCTGTAATAGCTCAGGCAAGTCAGAAAATTGTCTGTCTTGTATGACAGCCGTATTTGCTTTTTGAGCTGGCAAATACATCAAGCGTGACGCACTGCGCTCAGCCAGCGGATAACGGGCGATATACTCATCAGGCAGGTCATAATCGTAATCAGCAACACTGAGATAGCCTTGTGTTTCGGCGTTGTCAGTAGGCATATTGCTTGAGCTGTCATGTTGGTTTTGAGAGAGAGGCTGAGTCATAAGTTGTCTTTAATCGGGTCAATATAAAAGTGGGGTGTGCCGCAAGCCAAGGCTGTGCGCAATGCGGAGTAGTTTAACAGAAATAACCGTTTTTTGAGTTGAGTTTTGGGTCAGTTAAGTTGCTATGAGTGCTTAACAGGGGATTTTATGGACTAAAGAGCCTTTGTTATAAACCAAACAGATCAGGCTGCGTGTTTAAGTCATCTAAGCTTGTGAGGTTTGAGTAGGTGACCCCGACCAAGCGAATGGGCAGATGGCGTGGGACATCAGCGAACAGCTTTTGTAACCAATAATGCGCCGACTCAGCAGAAGGGAACGGCGTGTTCAAAGTGTGTGAGCGGGTGATTTGAGTGAAGTCAGCATACTTTATCTTAAGGGTAATGGTGTGGCCCAGACGTCCCTTTTTAGACAGTTGCTCAAAGGCATCGGCATTTTGTTCAAAGATTTGTACCAGTAAGTTGTCTGTGTCACGTAGGTTATCGCGAAAGGTGGTCTCTGAGCCCACTGACTTGTGTTTGCGTTCTGCTTTAACAGGTCGATTATCGTTACCGTGAGCAATCTCGGAATAAAAGCGGCCACGCTTGCCAAACTCATACTCTAAAGTGTCCACCGGCGCTGCGCGCAAATCAGCGCCGGTATATATGCCCATTTCATGCAGGCGCTTGGCGGTGGCTTTGCCGATACCATGAAACCGCTCAATCGGCAGTGTGGCAATAAAGGCATCGGCCTGATCGGGTGTGATGACCGCAATGCCATTGGGCTTATTAATATCCGAGGCAATCTTGGCGAGCATTTTGTTAAAAGACACACCGGCTGAAGCGCGCAGCTGGGTCTGCTCATAAATCTGTGCTCGCAGCCAATTGGCCATCAAGGTCGCCGAGCCGTGATGCGCCTTAATGCCGGTCACATCAAGATACGCTTCATCAAGCGATAAGGGCTCAACCAAGTCGGTTAGGCTGAGCATAATGTCGCGGATCTGTTGGCTGACCTGACGATACACCTCAAAGCGGGGACGCACGAATACGGCCTCAGGGCAGCGCCGCTTAGCTTCATAGCAAGACATGGCCGAGCGCACCCCGAATTTGCGAATCTCATAACTGGCAGCGGCCACCACACCGCGGCCGCTGGGGTCACCACCGACCACCAACGGCCTTCCGCGCAGCTGTGGGTTATCCCGCTGCTCAACACTGGCATAAAACGCATCCATATCAAGATGGATAACTTTGCGCTGTAGCTGCACAGCGGGCTCAGTCGAAGAGGAAGTTAAATGGCTCATGACCTTATTATATAGGATTATCTTTGCTTGATAATCCTAACCCATAGTAAAGGCCGCCATATAGTGAGATCTGCTCTGGGAGAGATTAATCACGCTTAGTTTGGATAACACGGCCCGTATTGGCATCGATAATCACTTTATATTTTTGAGCATTTCTAAGGGTTTCTACTTCATATACAGCGCTGCCCTTGTCGATATCAAACTCAGCTTCTAGCACTTGACCATGACCAGCGGCAATTTGAATCGCTTTGACTAAGTCAATCTTGGCAGTATTTAATGCTTGGTATTTGGCCGTATCTTTGCTCTCAATGCGCTCTTGTTTTTGGCTATTTACTGCACCGGTTTGAGCATTAATTTTGACTTCGGACTTGGTGCTAGTAGACGCCAGCTCCACTTCATATTCTGATTCATCGCTATCAAAATCGATACTTTTGACTTTACCCTGCGCCTTTTGTTTGGCGATTGTGATGGCTTGATTTAAATTGATCTGACTTTGTACTACAGCGGCTTTGGTCGGAGCAGCAAAGCTTGGGGCGGCTGCACCAAAGGTAAGTAATATTGATGTTGCAATAGCAGATAGGGTTTTCATAGTTAACTCCTTGAATTAAAGATCACTTAAATGAGATTTGAAATAATTGAATAGTTTTAGTATTTCAAATTCAAAAACGCCTGTCCCTAGATTTTTTGTTAAAAAATACAGAGGCTTGTAAACGGGTTAGGTTGAGCGTAATGGTATGTTGCTATTGTCTAAATTTGTTGAGCGGAGCTGGACACCTGGTACAATGAAAAAACATCAAAGATACAGTTAAGTTAACTTATCGGATACAACATTTTAAAAGTATTGAGGACTTGAATTGCGATGAAACAAGTAAAAGTAGCGGCAGCAATTATTATAAATAACGGCAAAATACTATGTGTGCAACGAGGGCCTAACAAATTTGACTATATTTCACAAAAGTTTGAGTTCCCTGGAGGAAAAATTGAAGCGGGCGAGCTGCCATCAGATACCGTAGTCAGAGAGATTCATGAAGAGTTAAAAATGAATATTTCTGTCGAAGAAGACTTTTTAGTCGTTAATCATGAGTACCCCGACTTTAAGATTCAAATGCATTCTTTTATCTGTTCTACGCCAACGAGAGAGCTTGAGCTATCAGAGCACATATCATTTAAATGGTTAGATGTTAGTGAGCTTGAAGCTTTAGATTGGGCAGCAGCTGATCTTCCCATTGTTGATCGGCTGATTAAGGAATTAGACCAATGACTGAAATTACCCGTCTTGATGCGAGTTTAAAAAAGAGCTTTATCAACAAACAATACAATGCCAATCAAAACTACCAAGCAGCTTTACTCACCAATGATAAAAAAGAAGGCAAAAAGTTCTTATCAACACTGCTAAAAGAATTGGGTGAATGCGATGAGTTTTTTATTTCGGTAGCCTTTGTCACTAACAGCGGGGTTGCAACTATTATTAACCGCTTACAAGAGCTTGAGCGGAATCATGTAAAAGGTAAATTCTTGGTATCTCAGTACCTTAATTTTACAGAGCCTGAGGCACTAAGAAGGTTATCCAGATTTGGAAACATTACTTTAAAAATTGCCACAAATGACTTTCACTCAAAAGGCTATATATTCAAACATGGTCAGACCAACAACATCGTTATTGGTAGCAGTAACCTGACGGCAAATGCGCTTTGCTCTAATAAAGAATGGAACTTAAAGGTGTCAAGCACTGATGATGGTCAGTTGTATGAGCAGGTTATCACTGAGTTTGATAAAGAGCTTGCCAGCGCTAGAGACGTCACCCCTGATTTTCTTGATGAATATACAGAGATTTGGAGTAAAGCAAAGCAGTTTAGAAAACAAATTAAGATCGCAGCACAAACGGCCTTAAACAAACCTGTCACCCCAAACCAAATGCAAAGTGAGGCATTAAAAAACCTGAGTGACTTACGAAAAAGCGGAAAAAACAAAGCATTGATTATCTCAGCAACAGGTACTGGGAAAACTTATTTATCTGCTTTTGATGTTCAGCAATATCAGCCCAAAACATTTTTATTTATTGTGCATAGAAGAACCATTGCAGAAGAGGCCTTAAAGACATTTAGGAAGTTGCTTGGCTCTAAGATATCTATGGGATTATTCTCAGGTCAATCTAAAGATCTAGATTGTGATTATCTTTTTTCAACCGTGCAAACAATATCAAAACAAGAAAATCTACAATTATTCAATCAGCAGCATTTTGACTATATTGTTATAGATGAGACGCACAGAGCAGGGGCCCAATCGTACAAGGCGATATTGGATTACTTCAAACCTGGGTTCTTGCTCGGCATGACGGCAACACCTGAGCGTACCGATGGGGCCAATATTTTTGAGCTATTTGATTACAATCTTGCTTATGAGATTAGGCTGCATCGTGCACTTGATGAGGGTATGTTGTCGCCGTTTCACTACTATGGCGTGACAGATATCACCATTAATAATGAGGTGGTGAATGAGTATTCAGACTTTAACAAACTCACTAGCGATGAGAGAGTGAATCATATCATTGCTCAGTCTGAATTCTATGGTACTGATTCTGGAGAAATTAGAGGACTGGTGTTTTGCTCTAGCAATAAAATCTCATTGCAACTGGCTGATGAATTTAATCAAAGGGGTTATAAATCTATAGCACTCTCTGGAGCCAGCTCGGAAGACGCTAGATTAGATGCTATGAAACGACTAGAGAGCACCGGAAGCGATAAAATCGATTATATCTTTACGGTAGATATCTTTAATGAAGGTATCGATATACCAACTATTAATCAAATCATCATGCTCAGACCGACGCAGTCCGCAATCATATTTGTTCAGCAGCTTGGCAGGGGACTTAGGAAGGCTGAAGGCAAAGAGTATTTGACCGTTATCGACTTTATTGGCAATTATAACAATAACTATCTGGTACCTATTGCGCTGTACGGCGACCGCTCTTTTAACAAAGACACCATTCGAAAGCTGATTCGAAGTGGCAGTAACCTTATACCTGGCGCTTCAACAGTAAACTTTGATGAGATAGCACGAGAAAAGATTTTTGAATCAATTAAAAATGCCAATATGCAAAAGCTGGCGGATCTCAAAAAAGACTATGAAGACTTAAAGTATAAAACCGGTAGAATCCCAATGATGATGGATTTTATCAAATACGGCTCAAGAGACCCTTGGTTATTTGCCTCATATGCAAAATCTTATTTAAACTTTATTAATAGAGTTGAGGACAGTTATAAAGATACTGTTCCGTCTGATTTGCTACAGCTTCTAGAGCTGTTTACGCTCAATATTAATAATGGTAAACGGGTCGAAGAGAGTCTGTTGCTACGTAGACTACTTGAGGTGAGTCGTTTAAATAAAGCGGATTTTATACACGACATACAACAGATATATGGCTACCTCATTGATGAGGAAACGGTTGAATCGCTGCTGATTAATATCAATTTTAATTTTATCAGAAAGAGCTACGATAATATTAGATTAGAAAATGGTGTTTTTAGCTTGGGAAGTGACTTAAAGAATGCATTAGGAAATGATACGTTTAATAAGTTTTTTGCTGATGTAGTCGATTACTCTGTTGCCACTTTTAATAAAAGTTTCTCAAAAAAGCACTACATTGGTGGCTTAATTAGATACAACAAATACAGTAGGAAAGATGTTTGTCGGCTATTAAACTGGGAGCAAGACATTAGTAGTACGGTTTATGGCTATAAAACAGTAAATGGGGTCACGCCTTGCTTTGTGACTTATCATAAATCTGCTGAGTTAGAGGGTGATATTAATTATAATGACCATTTCATTGATTCCTCTGAGTTTGCTTGGGAGTCACGATCAAATAGAAAGCTTAGTAGTCCTGAGATAAAAAACGTTATAGAGTCTAAGCGAATTCTTTTATTTGTAAAAAAAGAAGATGGCGAAGGGACTGACTTTTATTATTTGGGTAATGTTTCAATCGCTGCTGACTCAATTGAGCAGGGGGAGACTGACAAAGGTCAGCCTATCGTTCATTTTAGGTTTTTACTTGATAATCCGGTAGAAGATACGCTTTATGATTATCTCATTCAGGAGTAACTACCTTCTTGAAGCAGATAACAAACAAGCCCCTATCAAAGGGGCTTATTTTAGTTAAGCCATAATCTGTCATTCAATGAACCGCTATAAATGATGGCTATCAGAAGCTGGCGTACTCAAGAACGTCAAATACGCCTCATACTGCTCAAGCACATCATCAATCACCTGCTGTTTGGTCAGTCCCATCAGATCGTAACCACCAGATCCCGTTTGAGTAGTCACCTCCAAGCGATAATAGGTATCCGTATTGGGCGCAACTTTACCACTGAATGTTGGTGCCGGTATCTTCACCGCGGTGACTTGATAGAAGAACTTGTCTTGTGCGTCAGTGAAGACACTAAGAATAGGGCCGGCAAGCTCAGAGTCATTGCTGTTACCCACATTTGGGATGCTATGACGGTCAACCTGATAGCCTTGACGCTCAAACTCATTGGCCACATCAGACAGCGCAGGACGAACCACACGATCCAAAAACTGCATGGCCTCGCGCTTAGAGGGATAGGTGAGCATCTGTCCCAAGCGTTGTTTCCAAGAGCGCTCAGGAATGGTGCTGCCACTGGGTGCGACAGTTGGGCGTCTTAATACTTTACCTTCGTTTTCAGCACGCTCAATTTTGAGTGCTTTATAAAACGAGAACATGACCAAATAAGCAATAATGGTCACCGGTAAGGCGAATATTAAGGTGGCGTATTCCATCGTGATGACACCGCCAGCAATTAGCATCGAGATGGTTAATACCGCGGTCAACACCGCCCAGAATATACGCAGCCATTTTGGCCCATCTTCGGCAGGGTCGGGAATAGAGGTCGAGAAGTTTGACATCACCATCGCACCTGAGTTGGCGCTGGTGATATAAAACAGCAGGCCTGATAAGGTGGCTAAGGCAACCAAAAAAGGCGCGCCGGGAAACAGCTCGAGTAGGGCATACCAGCCCTGTTCTGGATTTGCGACAGCCAGTGCGGCAAACTCGGTATTGCCATTGAAGACCACCTCATAAAGGGCTGAGTTGCCGAAGAATGAGACAATAATAAAGTCGCATAACACAGGAATGGTAATGGCAGCTATCACAAACTCACGTAAAGTTCGGCCGCGTGAGATACGGGCTAAGAACACGCCAACAAACGGCCCCCAAGCCAACCAAAACGCCCAAAAGAATAAGGTCCAGCTGCCCATCCAATCGCTGCTGCCAGGCTCATAGACAAAGGTTTGGAACATGCGTGCTGGCAAGGTGACAAAGAATTGACCCAAGTTTTCGACCAGGCCATTTAGCAAGAAGGCGGTCTGACCGGCAAATAGGATAAACACCATCATTGCTACCGCGCTCCACAAATTGAGCTCAGATATCCAGCGTACGCCGCGATCAACGCCAGAAGTGGTCGACAGAATCGTCAATATCACCGCGCCAATGACTAACGATATTTGTAAAGCCAGTCCCTCTGGTAGCCCAAATAGTTTAGAGAAGCCAACATTTAATAGCACCACACCGATGCCCATGGTGGTGGCCACCCCAAATACGGTACCTACTAATGAGATGGTACTAATCGCATGCCCAATCGGACCATTCACCCGTTTGCCCAGCAGCGGGTATAACGCAGCTCTCAGTGACAAAGGCATGTTCCAGCGATAAGCAAAGTAGCCCATGGCCATACCAAGCAGCGCATACACTGACCACCCAGCAATACCGTAATGGAACATGGTCCAGACGACAGCGTTTTGCATCGCCTCTGCGCTTGCGCCCTCGCCGGTTGGTGGTGTGAGATATTGAACCACTGGACCGGTCACGGAGAAGAACAGCATATCGATGCCGACGCCAGCAGCAAATAGCATGGCCGCCCAAGTGCCTAGCTTATATTGCGGACGAGAGTCATCTGGGCCAAGGCGCACACTGCCATTTTTTGACAAAGCCACCCAAATCACAAAGCCAATCACCAGCACCATGGTGATGACGTAATACCAGCCTAAATTGGTAGCAATCCAGTCCACAACCATTTTCATTGTGGTGCTAGCTATTTTGGGTAAAAAGATAGCCCATAATGAAAACATAGTAATAATCAGTGAGGAGATGATGAGCACGCTCCAATTCACGTGTGCAACGCTGTGCGTGGACATCTCTTGTGCGCCTTTTTTTAGGTCGCTACGGGAGATGGGGCGATCATCGTCACTGGGTTTGGCTGTGCGCTGAGTGCCACCAAATTGGCTGCGCTCAAAGGGGGTGCGTGAGGCTTTGGTAGGCGTTTTGGGTTCAGACTGAGCGCTCGATTCAGAGTGCTGATGGTTGGATGAGTCGGTTGCCAATGGCTCTTTTGTTTGTTGAGGCTCATTTGGATCTTTGGCCACGGTATCTCTCCTTAGAGTGACGGCATTGCAGCGGGTGACCCTGCTTAGACTAATTATCTAAGCGGCTTTGGGGGCTAAAATGCCGTAGTAATTGAATCATTAAAATTGGGTTTTTGATTTTTGATTCATTGTTATTTGCACAATGTGTGTTGTTATAAAGCGGTTGTTAGCAGAATGTTTAAAATGAGCAAAAAGTCATTGAGTTGAGTCATTGCACAGTGCAATAACCAAAGATAGTGATAAAGCGCGTGCTAAGTAAGCGTATGCGTTTGAGTTGAAAGACGTTGTTATGAGGCTGATACGCTCTAAAAATGAGGTGTTGAATCAATAATTAAAAAGACAAAGAAAAGCCGCAGGATAAGTGCCCACGGCTTTTACAGCACTTTTATTAATCAAACCCCAGTTCGGGATAAGCCACATTGTAACTCATTGATACTATTTACAATGTGGCTACCTGTCCCTGCTGAGGCATGTTTTTGATGGTGGGTTTATAGGGAAACCAGCAATAAGCAATCAAACCTG